>NZ_JBHZCY010000003.1:19303-169602 GCF_042786665.1 Kitasatospora sp. NPDC059146
CTTGCGCCGGGCGGGCCGGGCGGCGGGGACGGGGGGGGGGGGCCGCCGGGTGGGCCGGGCGGGGGGGGGGGGGCCGGGGGTGGTGGCCCCCCGGCCCCACCACGTCGACCCGGGCGGCCACTTCTCCGAGCATCCCGACTACCGGGACTCCTTCCCGGTGCACTGCGTGGCCGGCACCGAGGGCGGCGAGTTCCACCCCGACTTCCTGCCCGCCGTCGAGGCCGGCGCGGTCGACGAGGTCTTCTACAAGGGCGCCCGCTCCGCCTCCAAGAGCGGCTTCGAGGGCTTCACCGCCGACGGCACCCCGCTCGCCGACTGGCTGCACGACTGCGGCGTGGACGCCGTCGACGTCGTCGGCATCGCCACCGACCACTGCGTCAAGGCCACCGCGCTGGACGCCCGCCGGGCCGGCTTCGACGCCCGCGTCCTGCTCGACTACACGGCCGGCGTCGCCCCCGACACCACCGATGCCGCGCTCACCGAACTCCGCGACGCCGGGGTCGACCTCACCGGCGCCCCGGTGGTCCGCTCCTGACCCGCCGGCGCTCATAACGGAACGGTTGCGGAGCCCGCCCTTCGCTGCGCCAGGGGTTGACGGCGCGGGGAGGGCGGGCGTTTGCTGTGTTCCGCTCGTGCGAATCTGTTGAGTTGTGGTCTGTTTTGTTGTTTTGAACGTTCAAACTTGGCCGCCGAGCTCCACCACCCCCATGCCCCGCCTCCGTCCAGAGCCACCCATCGGGAGGAATGCAATGTCACACCTTTCCCGCCGCGACCTGCTCCGCGCCTCCGGCGCCGGCCTGCTGGTCCTCACGGCCGGCGGAGCCCTCGCGGCCTGCGGCGACCCGGGCTCGGGGAGCGCCTCCGGCGGGGACGCCGACACCGGCAAGGTCACCGTCTGGTCGTGGGCCACCGCGGCCGTCGCGCTGCGCGCCGTCGTCCCGGCCTTCGAGAAGGACAACCCGGGCATCACGGTGGACGTCCAGGACATCGGCAACCCCGCCATCTGGGACAAGATCACCGTCGGCCTGGCGGCCGGCGGCCAGGGCCTCGGCGACGTCCTGCACATCGGCTGCGACTACCTGCCCGGCTACCTGGAGAAGTTCCCCGGCGGCCTCGCCGACCTCTCGGCCTTCGGCGCCGACGCGCACAAGGAGAAGTTCGCCAAGGGCCTGTGGCCGGTCGTCACCGGCAAGGACGGCCACGCCTACGCCCTGCCCTGGGAGGCCAACCCGCTCGGCTTCTTCTACCGCAAGGACTACTTCGACAGGGCCGGCCTCGACCCCGCCTCCTTCGCCACCTGGGACGACCTCACGGCGGCCGCCGACCGCTTCAAGGCCGCCAACCCCGGCATCTCGCTGATCGGCATCAACAAGGCCGCCAACCCCAGCCCCGACCTGGACTTCGTGCAGTCCCTGATGCAGCTCCAGGGCGCCTTCTACTTCGACCTCGGGGGCCGGATCACCCTCGGCTCCGAGCCGGACGTCCGCGCCCTGGCCACCCTCAAGCACCTGGACGACGCCGGGCTGGTCGCCGACGCCCCCGGCGACCAGGGCTGGGCCACCCTGATGAAGGCCGGCAAGCTCGCCGTCGCCCCGATGCCCGCCTGGGCCGCGCACTACCTGGAGGCCAAGTTCGCCGACCAGCACGGCAACTGGCGCCTCGCCAAACCCCCGGCCGTCACCCCCGGCGGCAAGCGCACCGCCCTGGTGAACTCCACCCACCTCACCGTCGCCGCCTCCAGCCCGCGCCGCCGCGCCGCCTGGAAGTTCGTCGAGTACGCGCTCACCCGCCCCGCCTCGGTGAACGCCATGTTCGACGCCGGCGGGGTCTTCCCCGCACTCCTCGACGCCTACGGCGACCCGCTGTACGCCAGGCCCAGCGACTACTACGGCGGCCAGTCCCCGCTGCGGACCTTCGCCGACCTGGCCACCGACGGCGGCGACCCCACCAACTACTCCGGCGACTACGCCCGCGCCCTCAAGCTCGCGAGCGACGCCCAGACCAAGGTCCTCCTCAAGGGCGGCGACCCGGCCGGCGTCCTCCGGGCCGCCGCCCAGCAGCTCGCCCAGCAGACCGGACGCACCGTCGCATGACCGCCGCCACCGCACCCCCCGCCACCGGACGGACCCGCCCCGGCCGCCCCGCCGGCCCCGTCGGCCCGGCCGCGCGCGCCCACCGCCGGGCCCGGCTGCGCCGCACCGCCCTGCCGTACCTGCTGCTCGCCCCCGCCCTGATCACCTTCGGCGTGTTCAAGGCCTACCCGATCGTCGACTCGCTGCTGCTCTCCTTCACCACCGGCTCCGGCCCCGCCGCCCGCCCCGTCGGCCTCGCCAACTACCGGCGTCTGCTGGACGATCCGCTGTTCTGGACGGCCCTGCGCAACACCGGCGAGATCCTCGTCGTACAGGTCCCGCTGATGCTCGGGCTGGCCCTGCTGCTGGCCGTCGGCATCAACTCCACCCTGGTGCGCTGGCGGGCCGTCTGGCGGCTCGGCGTCTTCATGCCCGCCGTCACCGGCCTGGTCGCCACCGGCGTGATGTTCGCCTTCCTGCTCAAGCGCGACGACGGCGCGGTCAACTGGCTGCTGCACGCCGTCGGCCTGCCCGCCGTCGACTGGCTGGGGCAGCCGTTCTGGGCCCGGATGTCCGTCGTCCTGGTGCTGACCTGGCACTACACCGGCTACAACGCCGTCATCTACCTGGCCGGCCTGCAGTCCGTCCCGAAGGAGCTGTACGAGGCCGCGATGCTCGACGGCGCCGGTGCCGTCCGCCGCTTCACCGCGATCACCGTCCCGGCCCTGCGCCCGCTGCTGCTGTTCACCGTCGTGCTCTCCACCATCGGCACCCTCCAGCTCTTCGACGAGCCGTACGTGCTGACCGGCGGCGGCCCGGACAACGCGAGCCTGACCGTCTCCATGTACCTGTACCAGAACGGCTTCCGCTACTTCGACTTCGGCTACGCCTCCGCCATCGCCTACGCGCTCACCCTGCTGGTGGCCGTGCTGGGCGCGGTCCAGATGCGCCTGATGGGGGAGAAGGACGGATGAACCCCAGGAACCTCCGCGGCTGGCCGCTGACCTTCCTCCTGGCGGGCCTCACCGGCTTCTCGGTCGCCCCCTTCTACTGGCTGCTGGTCTCCGTCACCCGCAAGGACACCGAGATCTTCGACTGGCCGCCGCACCTGCTGCCCGGCGGGGGCCTCGGCGACAACCTCCACCGGCTGGACCAGCGGATCGGCCTGCTCCGGGTGCTCGGTAACTCCCTGCTGGTGGCCGGGATCCAGACCCTCGGCGCCCTGGTCGTCGCCCTGCTGGCCGGCTACGCCTTCGCCAAGTTCCGCTTCCGCGGCCGCACCCTGCTGTTCGCGCTGCTGCTCTCCACCCTGGTGGTGCCCGAACAGGTCATGCTGGTACCGCTGTTCACGATGATGACGGACTTCGGCCTGCTCGACTCCTACCAGGCGATCATCCTGCCCGGGCTGTGCGTGCCCTTCGCGGTCTTCCTGATGCGCCAGTCGCTGAGCAGCCTGCCGGACGAACTCCTGGACGCCGCCAGGGTCGACGGCGCGGGCGAGTTCCGGGTGCTGTGGAACGTCGTCGTCCCGGTGATGCGGCCGGTGCTCGCCGCGCTCTCGATCTTCCTCTTCCTGGGCTCCTGGAACCAGTTCGTCTGGCCGCTGATCGCCCTGCGCAGCCCCGGCATGCACACCCTGCCGGTCGCCCTGGCGACCCTGTACGGCAACCAGAGCACCACCGACTACGGCGCGATCCTCTCCGGGACCGCGCTCTCCACCCTGCCGATGATGGTCCTCTTCCTGGTCCTCCAACGGCAGTTCATCTCCGGCCTGCTGGCCGGCGCGACGAAGGGCTGAGCGGCATGACCGAGACCGACACCGCAGCGGGGACCGCGGCCGACACCGCAGCGGGGACTACGGCCGGGAGCACGGCCGAGGTCTGGGAGCCGCACGCCCCCGCCCCCGGAGCGCTCCACCCGCTGCCCCACGCCCGGGGCCTGGACCTGCGGGCGAGCGGCACCGCCACCGTCCGGGAGGTCGCCGACGGCGTGGTCGAGGTGAGCGCCGAGGGCCCGGCCGAGGTCCGGATCGAGTGGCGGGTGCCCTGCGTGGACGTCACCTCCTTCTGGACCCCGGAACCGCGCGGCACCGGCTGGCTGCCCGCCGCCTGGAGCGCCCCGCGCCGCACCGGCCCCGCCGCCGGCGCCCCGATCGCCGCGCTGGTCGGCACCGGGGACACCGCGGTCTGCGCCTTCGCGGCCGAGCAGACCGAGGTGCTGGTCGGGGCCGGAGTGGTCGAGGAGACCGGTGACTTCCGCTGCTGGGCCCAGGCCGCCGGCCGGATCACCGTCCGGATCGACACCTCGGGCCGGCACTTCGCCCGCTGCCTGGCCGACCTGACCGCCTGGTGGGGCGAGGGCCGTACCGTCGTCGTCCCGGAGGACGCCCGCCGCCCCGCCTACTCCACCTGGTACGCGATGCACCAGGACGTCTCGCCCGAGCGGATCGAGGCCCAGGCCGCGCTCGGCAAGGCCCTCGGGCTGGACGTGATCATCGTCGACGACGGCTGGATGACCGCCGACCGCACCCGCGGCTACGCCCACTGCGGCGACTGGGAGCCCGTCTCGCTGCCCGACACCGCCGAGCACGTCCGGCGCGTCCACGACCTCGGCGTCCGCTACCTGCTCTGGTACGCGCTGCCGTTCATCGGCAAGGACAGCGCCGCCTACCGGAAGATCGGCCGGCACGCCCTCGCCGACGTCCCCCACCTGGGCGCGGTGGTCGCCGACCCGCGCTACCCCGAGGTCCGCGAGTTCCTCACCGACCGGCTGGCCCGGGCCGTCGAGGAGTGGGGCATGGACGGGCTCAAGGTCGACTTCGTCGACTCCTTCGCCCGCGCCGCCGAGCGCCCCGACGCCCCCGGGCCCGGCCCCGAGGCGGACTGCGCCGAGGTGGCCGAGGGCGTGGAGCGGCTGCTCGCCGCGATCCGGGCCCGGACCACCGCCGCCCACCCGGACGCGATGATCGAGCACCGGCAGCCGTACGTCAGCCCCGCCCTGTGGCCGTACGCCACCATGATCCGGGCCACCGACTGCCCGCTCAGCCCGCAGGAGAACCGGCAGCGCACCGTCGACGTGCGGCTGGCCGCCGGGCCGGTGCCGGTGCACGCGGACATGCTGATGTGGCACCCGGCCGAGCCGCCCGAGCAGATCGCCTGCCACCTGGTCAACGTGCTCTTCTCGGTGCCCCAGATCTCCGTCGACCTCGCCGCGCAGGACCCCGGGCAGCGCGAGGCGATCGCCTTCTGGCTGGGGGTGTTCCGCGAGCACCTCGACACCCTGCAGCGCGGCGAACTGCTCCCCAGCCGGCCCGACCTCGGATACCCGCTGGTCACCGCCCGCGGGGAGGGGACGGTCGTGGTCGCCCGGTACGCGGCGCTCCCGGTGGACGTCTCGGCGGACGACTGGCACACCCTGCTGGTGGCCAACGCCGACGCCGACCCGGACGTCCGGCTGGTGGGCGGCAGCGGCAGGGCCACCGCCACCGTCCAGGACGCCCGGGGGCGTATCGTCCGGCAGGACGAGATCGACCTCGACTGGACGGACACCCTCGCGGTGCCGCGCGGCGGGCTGCTGTCGCTGCGCCGCCCCTGACCCAACGACCGGAGGACCCGCATGCCCGAGGGAGCGCGCCGACCGCGCCGTGGCGCCACCACCATCGAGGAGGTCGCCCGCGCGGCCGGGGTCTCCCGGCAGACCGTCTCCAACGCGCTCAACGCCCCGCACCGGGTCCGCGCCGAGACGCTGACCAGGGTCAGCACGGCGATCCGCGAACTCGGCTACCAGCCCGACCAGTCGGCCCGGTCGCTGCGCAGCGGCGCCCGGCGCACCATCGGCTACCTCGCGCCGGTGGACGACCCGCTCGACCCCAACCCGCTGATGGCCGGCTTCCTGGAGGCCCTGGTCGACGCGGCCGGGGAACGCGGGCAGCGGGTGCTGCTGTTCCGGCCCGCCCCGCCCGCGGCGGACCCGGTGGCGGCCATCGACGAACTGGTGGCGGCCCGGCAGGTCGACGGGCTGGTGCTGGCGGACGTCCTGACCGAGGACCGGCGGATCGCCCACGTCGCCGGGCTGGGCGTGCCCTTCGTCAGCTTCGGCCGGACCGGACCGGGCGAGCCGCAGCACTGGGCGGACATCGCCAACGACGCGGCGATGGCCGCGGTGGTGCGGCACCTCGCGGCGCGGGGTCACCGCCGGATCGGCTACCTCGGCGCCGCCGAGGACCTGCCCTGGATGGCGGCTCGGCGGGCGGGCTTCCTCGCCGAGACGCGCCGACTGGGCCTGACGGCGGTCGCCCCGTCGGAGGCGGCGCCGACGGCCGGGCCGGTGGCGGCCGTGCGGGAGCTGCTGCGCGGGCCCGACCGGCCGACGGCCGTCGCCGCGGGCAGCGACCTGCTGGCGCTGGACGCGTACGAGGCGATCCGGGCCGAGGGGTCGGCGGTCGGGCCCGCCGGGGTGGCGGTCACCGGGTTCTACGACTCACCGCTCTGCCGCCACCTGCACCCGCCGCTGACCTCGGTCCGGCTGCCGCTGCGGGCCCTGGCGGCCGGGCTGGTCACCCGGCTGCTGGACCAGGTGCACGGCGGGGCCGCGCCGACGGGCGGCCTGGAGCTGCCCACCGAACTGGTGGTGCGGGCGAGTTCGGCCTGACCGGCGGAGCCCTGAGCGGCGGAGCCCTGACCGGCGGGGCCCTGCCGACGGAGCCCTGAGCGGCCGGGCCCCGCTGCGGTGCCTCAGGCCCGGTGCGCCTCCGGGCGCTCCGGGGACGCCTCCGCGAGCGCCCGGGTGACCGCCGCCACCCCGGCGCGCAGCCCGTACACCGGCGTGGCCGGCTGCTGGCGCCAGGACTCGTCGATGCCGCCGGCGTCCACGGTGTCGAAGCCCAACTCGTCGACCAGCGCCCGCACCACGGCCTTCGCCGCCTCGTCGTCCGAGGAGACCGGCACGGCGAGGCGCTCCGGGTCGCCCGCCGGGCGCGGGCGGTCCAGCAGGTCCTGCGCGTAGGTGCCGTTGAACACCTTCACCACCGGGTGGCCCAGGTGCTGCTCCGTCCAGCGGCTCTCCGTCAGCCCGCCGTCCTCGATCGCGTCGATCCGGCCGTCGCGCTCCTTCGGGTAGTAGTTGCCGGTGTCGATCACCGCGAGCCCCTCGGCGGCGCCGTCGAACAGCCCCGCGGGCAGGCCCGGTACGTTTTTCAACGGCACCGTCACCACCACGACCTGGGCGCCGTGCGCCGCCTCCGCGGCCGTCACCGCCTTCGCGCCCGTCTCCTCGACCAGCGCCCGCAACGACTCCGGCCCGCGCGAGTTCGCCACCGAGACCTCGTGCCCGAGAGCCGTCAGCCGCCGCGTGAGGTTACCGCCGATGTTGCCCGCGCCGATGATGCCGATCTTCATGGGTAAGCCCCTTCGCGAGTGCCGTCCTTGGCCGTCGCCCTGCCCCAACCACACGCCGATCGGATCTGTTCCCCCACACCCGGGGTGGCCCTGCGCAACCCCGGGCCGACGCGTGCCTGGTCCAGCCCGGCCGAAACGCACCCACGCCCGTCCCGGCGGACCTGTTGAATGGCGGCCATGACGGACGGCACCGCACTGCAGCACCTGGTCACCGGTCTCCCCGAGGCGTTCTCGACCGCCCCGCGGCCGAGCCGCATCGACGCCTGCCCCTGCTGCGCCTCCCGGGCCGGGCTGGACCGCCTCCTGCGCACGCCCCGCGCGCAGTTGACGCCCGAGGAACTGGGACCCTACGCCGCCTCCGTGCTGAACACCGTCGGCTCGCCCGCCGACCTGCGCTACTTCGCGCCGCGCATCCTCCAGCTCGTCCTGACCGGCGAACTCGCCTGGCCCGACGTGCCGTTGGTCTGCCGCAAGCTGGCGCAGGCCGGCTGGCAGGACTGGCCGGAGGCGCCGTACCTGCGCCGGCTCCTCGACGCCCTGTGGCCGGACGTCCTGCACGACGCCCGGCAGTGCGGGGACACCGAGGCCGTGCTCAGTGGCCTGGGGGCCGCCGATCCGGACGGGACCGGCGGCCGGAGAGGGCCTAACAGAATGGGCCCGGCTCGCGAGCCCCGTGGCCGTGGAGCGCCTGTACGAGTTCGCCCTCGGCGGTGAGCTCGAACCGCGGGACGCCCTTTGGGACGAACGGGGAGCCGCGTACCGGACCTTCGCGGCCTGGCTGCGCGGGCCCGAGCTCCAACTGGCCGTCGAGGCGGCCTTCCTGCGGATCGATGACCCCACCCAACTCGATCAACTCATCACCGTCCATGACATCCTGGCGGCATGACCCACGACATGGTGCCGCCACTGCTCGCAGTCGCACTGCTCCTGCTCGTCATCAAACTGGCCCGTGAGCGGCGAAACGGCAAGCCCTCGCCGCTGATTCCGCAGTCGACTGCGGGGCGGGCGACGGCGCTGGCGGTCGCCGCCCTGGTGGCGGCCTCCGGGCCGGCGGGTGGTCAGCCGTGGGACGCGTCGCTGATCCCGGCGATCGCCCTCGGTGGGCTGGTGGGCTCGTTCGTGGACCTCCGCCACCGCTGAGCCGGGGGCAGCCGGGCGGCCGGGCCCCCCGGCCCCGGCCGCCGGGCCCTCACTCGAAGCGCGCGGTGTCGCCGGCCCCCCGGCGGGTGATCTCGGCCTCGCCGCTGGAGAAGTCGATGACCGTGGTCGGCTCGGTGCCGCAGTCGCCGGAGTCCACCACGGCGTCCAGCACGTGGTCGAGGCGTTCCTTGATCTCCCAGCCCTGGGTCATCGGCTCGTCCTCGCCGGGGAGGATCAGGGTGCTGGAGAGGAGGGGCTCGCCCAGTTCGGCGAGCAGCGCCCGGGTGACGGCGTGGTCGGGGATCCGCACCCCCACGGTCTTCTTCTTGGGGTGCATCAGCCGGCGCGGCACCTCCTTGGTGGCGGGGAGGATGAAGGTGTAGCTGCCCGGCGTCGCGGCCTTGACGGCCCGGAAGACGTTGTTGTCGAGCTGGACGAACTGCCCCAGCTGAGCGAAGTCCTCGCACACCAGGGTGAAGTGGTGGCGGTCGTCGAGGCGCCGGATGGACCGGATCCGCTCCAGCCCGTCGCGGTTGTCCAGGCGGCAGCCGAGCGCGAAGCAGGAGTCGGTCGGGTACGCGATGAGGGCTCCGGAGCGGAGGCTGTCGGCCACGGTGCTGATGGTGCGCGGCTGGGGGGATTCGGGGTGCACGTCGAAGTACTTGGCCATTGGCCGACCTTACGGGATCCCACCGGTTGATCGCCGCAACCGCGACGCAGTACGGTCGGTCACCGTGGCACTGGACCAGGCGCGGGTGAACCGGATCTTCCTGCCCGGGACGTACGCCGAGGGCGTTCCGTACGGGCTGTTCCGCGAGCTGCGGGCCGAGGCCCCGGTCTGCTGGGTGGAGGAGCCGGCGGTGGGGGACTGGCCGGCCGGGCCGGGCTACTGGGCGGTGCTGCGGCACGCGGACGTGAAGCACGTGCTGCGCAGCCCGGAGCTGTTCTCCTCACACCTCGGGGCGACCCAGATCCGCGACCCGGACACCCCCGCCGACCTGGCCTTCGTCCGCACCATGATGCTCAACCAGGACCCGCCGGACCACGCCCGGCTGCGCCGGATCGTCACCGCCGCGTTCACCCCGCGGGCGCTGCACCGGCTGACCGCCGCCATCGAGGGGCGCGCGGCCGAACTGGTCGCCGCGATCCGCCCCCTGGGCGAAGCCGACTTCGTGCCGCTCGCCGCCGATCTGCCCGTGTGGACGCTGGCCCTGGTCCTGGGCGTGCCCGAGCAGGACCGGCAGCTGCTGGTCGACTGGTCGAACCGGGTGATCGGCTACCAGGACCCGGAGTACGCCCGGTCCAGTACCGCCGACCCGTCCCGGCTCACCGCCGTGGGCCGCGCCGCGCTCGACCACCAGCCGACCACTCCCACGGCCCCTGACGCCCGCCCGCTCAACCCGCGCTCCCGCGCGGCCCTCGCCGACATGTTCGCCTACGCCCACGCGCTCGCCCGACAGCCGCCGCCGGGCAGCATCGTCGCCCGCATGCGGGACGCCGGCCTGAGCGCCGCCGAGTTCGAGACGATGTTCTTCCTCTTCGCCGTCGCCGGGAACGAGACCGTGCGCAACGGCCTGCCGGGCGGCCTGCACACCCTGCTCAGCCATCCGGACCAGTACCGACTCCTGTGCGAGCGGCCGGAGTTGGTCCCGTCGGCGGTGGAGGAGATGCTGCGCTGCTGGCCGCCCGTGGTGCACTTCCGCCGCACCGCGACCCGGGACACCCGGATCGCCGGGCAGCCGGTCCGCCGGGGCGACAAGGTGGTGGTCCACCACGCCTCGGCGAACCGGGACGAGGCCGTGTTCCCGGAGCCGGACCGCTTCGACGTCTCCCGCACCCCGAACGACCACGTGAGCTTCGGGTACGGCCCGCACTTCTGCGTCGGCGCCCGGCTCGCCCGCCTGCAGCTGCGGTCCGCCCTGCGCCACCTGCTCGACCGCCTCCCGGACCTGGAGCTCGACCCGGACCGGCCGCCGCGGCGCCTGGTGTCCAACTTCCAGAACGGCCTCAAGAGCCTGCCGGTGCGCTGGACGGTTCCGGGGTGACGGCGCGCTCCGCCGGTGGGCCGGCTCAGCCCGCGCAGGCCGGGCAGAGGCCCCGGTAGGTGACCTCGGCGCCCGAGACGGCGAAGCCGAACCGCTGCTCCGCCGGGAGGTCGGCGAGCGGGTCGCCCAGGGGGTGGACGTCCCGGATGGCGCCGCAGCCGGTGCAGACCAGGTGCTGGTGCGGGTGGTGGGCGTTGGGGTCGTAGCGCTTGGCGCGCCCGTCCGTGGACACCTCGATGACCTCACCGAGGGTGACCAGCTCGCCGAGGGTGTTGTACACCGTCGCGCGGGAGATCTCCGGGAGGCGCTCGGCCGCGCGGGCGTGCACCTCGTCGGCGGTCAGGTGCACGTGCTCGCCGTCCAGGACCTCGGCCACGACACGCCGCTGGGAGGTGAGGCGCCAGCCGCGCTCGCGCAGCCGCTCCAGCAGGTCACTCATCACGGTTCACCTATTCAGGTCATGGGGGAAGACCGGAGTTTACCAATGCCGGTCCTGAGGCCTCCGACCTCGGCCGGACGGGGGTTTGGTGTCTTTCTTGACTTGGACTACGTCCATCGTAGGATCGGCTCCGGCGCTAGCCTGGGTAACGGCAGTGCCGAATAGCAGCAGTAGGTGCCGTAGGTAGCAGATAGACACCGTGATCCGCCTTGTACGGAAGGATTCCCATGTCTGAGAACCACGATGCAACCGGTGTAGAGGCGAGCGCGGGCGGCTGCCCGGTCAACCACGGGCGCGCGCTCCACCCCACCCAGGGCGGCGGGAACCGCCAGTGGTGGCCGGAGCGGCTGAACCTCAAGATCCTCGCCAAGAACCCCGCCGTCGCCAACCCGCTCGGCGCGGACTTCGACTACGCCGCGGCGTTCAGCGCCCTGGACCTCGCCGCCGTCAAGCGGGACATCCAGGAGGTGCTCACCACCTCGCAGCCCTGGTGGCCGGCCGACTTCGGCCACTACGGTCCGTTCATGATCCGGATGGCCTGGCACAGCGCCGGCACCTACCGGATCAGCGACGGCCGCGGCGGCGCCGGCGGCGGCCAGCAGCGCTTCGCCCCGCTGAACAGCTGGCCGGACAACGCCAGCCTGGACAAGGCCCGCCGACTGCTGTGGCCGGTGAAGAAGAAGTACGGGCGCAGCCTGTCCTGGGCCGACCTGATCGTCCTGACCGGCAACGTCGCGCTGGAGGGCATGGGCTTCGAGACCTTCGGCTTCGGCGGCGGCCGGGTCGACGAGTGGGAGCCCGACGAGGACGTCTACTGGGGCCCCGAGACCACCTGGCTCGGCGACGAGCGCTACACCGGCGACCGCGAGCTGGAGAGCCCGCTGGCCGCCGTCCAGATGGGCCTGATCTACGTCAACCCCGAGGGCCCCAACGGCAACCCGGACCCGATCGCCGCCGCCCGCGACATCCGCGAGACCTTCTACCGGATGGCGATGAACGACGAGGAGACCGTCGCGCTGATCGCCGGCGGCCACACCTTCGGCAAGACCCACGGCGCCGGCCCGGCGGACAACGTCGGCCCGGACCCGGAGGCCGCGCCGATGGAGCAGCAGGGCCTCGGCTGGAAGAGCGGCTACGGCACCGGCGTCGGCGCCGACGCCATCACCAGCGGTCTCGAGGGCATCTGGACGGCCACCCCGATCACCTGGGACAACAGCTTCTTCGAGACCCTGTTCGGCTACGAGTGGGAGCTCACCGAGAGCCCGGCCGGCGCCCACCAGTGGAAGCCGAAGGATGGCGCCGGCGAGGGCACCGTGCCGGACGCCCACGACCCGGCCAAGCGGCACACCCCGATCATGCTCACCACCGACCTGTCGCTGCGCTTCGACCCGGTGTACGAGCCGATCTCGCGCCGCTTCCTGGAGAACCCGGCGGAGTTCGCCGACGCCTTCGCCCGCGCCTGGTACAAGCTGACCCACCGCGACATGGGCCCGGTCGTGCGCTACCTCGGCCCGGAGGTCCCGGCCGAGCACCTGCTCTGGCAGGACCCGCTGCCGGCCGTCTCGTACCAGCAGGTCGGTGCCGCGGACGTCGCCGACCTCAAGCGGCGGATCGCCGGGACCGGCCTGTCGGTCTCCGAGCTGGTCTCCGCGGCCTGGGCCGCGGCCTCCTCGTTCCGCGGCAGCGACAAGCGCGGCGGTGCCAACGGCGGCCGGATCCGGCTGCAGCCGCAGGCCGGCTGGGAGGTCAACGAGCCGGACCGGCTGGCCGGTGTCCTGCGGGCGCTGGAAGGCGTGCAGCGGGACTTCAACGCGCAGGCCGGCGACAAGCAGGTCTCGCTGGCCGACCTGGTGGTGCTGGGCGGCGGCGTCGGCGTCGAGCAGGCGGCCAAGGCGGCCGGGCTGGCCGTCGAGGTGCCGTTCGCGGCCGGCCGGGTGGACGCCCCGCAGGAGCTCACCGACACCGAGTCCTTCGCCGCGCTGGAGCCCAAGGCGGACGGCTTCCGCAACTGGGTCGGCAAGGGCAACCGGCTGCCGGCCGAGTTCCTGCTGCTGGACAAGGCGAACCTGCTGGGCCTGAGCGCGCCCGAACTGACCGTGCTGGTCGGCGGTCTGCGCGTGCTGGGCGCCAACCACCAGCAGTCCGCGCACGGTGTGCTGACCGAGACCCCGGGCGTGCTGACGAACGACTTCTTCGTCAACCTGCTGGACCTGGGCACCAGTTGGTCCTCCGCCTCGGGGGACGCCCACACCTTCGAGGGCCGGGACGCCTCCGGTGCGGTCAAGTGGACCGGCACCCGCGCCGACCTGGTGTTCGGCTCGAACTCCGAACTGCGCGCCATCGCCGAGGTGTACGCGGCCGACGACGCCAAGGAGAAGTTCGTGGAGGACTTCGTCGCGGCCTGGGTCAAGGTCATGAACGCGGACCGCTTCGACCTGGTGTGACGCGGTAGCCGATGACGGCGGGAGCCCGGGGGTTGTCAACCAACTCCCGGTCTCCCGTGCGTCGTTGCGGCGTTCCCCTCCGCCCCTACGCCCCTCCGCCCCTACGCCCTTCCGCCCTTACGGCGCGCCCGCGCTGACCAGCCCGGTCTCGTACGCCGCGACCACCACCTGGGCCCGGTCCCGCAGCCCCAACTTGCCCAGGATCCGGGCCACATGGGTCTTCACCGTCGCCTCGGAGAGCTGGAGCCGGCCGGCCAGCTCGGCGTTGCTGAGGCCACGGGCCAGCAGCCCCATCACCTCCAGCTCGCGCGGGGTGAGGGTGGCCAGTTCACGGTGCGGGGCGGCCGCCTCGGGGGCGGCCGGGCGGGCGAAGCGCTCGACCAGCCGGCGGGTGATCGCCGGGGCGAGCAGGGCGTCCCCGGTGCGGACCAGCCGGACGGCGGCGGCCAGGTGCTCCGGGGTGACGTCCTTGAGCAGGAAGCCGCTGGCCCCGGCGGCCATCGCGGCGTAGACGTAGTGGTCCAGGTCGAAGGTGGTCAGCATGATGATCCGCGGCGCGTCGGCGGCGCGGTCCGCCGGCCGGCCGGCCAGGATCCGCCGGGTGGCCTCCAGGCCGTCCAGGCCGGGCATCCGGATGTCCATCAGCACCACGTCCGGCCGGGTGCGGCGGACGGCGGCGACGGCCTGCTCGCCGTCCTCGGCCTCGGCGGCCACCTCGATCCCCTCGGACTCCAGGATCAGCCGGAAGCCGATCCGGACCAGGGCCTGGTCGTCGGCGACCACCACGCGGATCGGGTGCTGCTCCACGGTGTCAGTCAACTCTCAACTCTCCAGCGGTATCGAGGCCTTGACGCGGTAGCCACCGCGCGGCCGGGGGCCGGTGTGCAGGGTGCCGCCGTAGACGGCGAGGCGTTCGCGCAGACCGAGCAGGCCGCGCCCGTTGCCGGTGGCGGCGGCGCCGGTGGGGCGGCCGCCGGTGTCGGTGACCTCCACCGTGAGGTGGTCGGCGGCGTAGTCGACGGTCACCGCGGCGGCGGCGCCGCCCGCGTGCTTGACGGTGTTGGTGAGCGCCTCCTGGACGACCCGGTAGGCGGCCAGTTCGACCCCGGGCGGGACGGTCCGGCGCTCCCCGCGCACCATCAGCTCCACCGGCAGGCCGGCCCGGCGCACGCCCTCCACCAGGGAGTCGAGCCGGCCGAGGCCGGGCTGCGGGCTGAGGTCGGCGGTGGTCGCGGGATCGCCGCCGGTCTCCGAGTCGATGGTCAACAGCCCCATCACCTGGCGCAGTTCGGTCATCGCCGCGCGCCCGCCGGCCTCCACCGCGGCCATCGCCTCGCGGGCCCTGTCCGGAGCGGTGTCCAGGATCTTGCGGGCGGCCCCGGCCTGGATCGTCATCATGCTCACGTTGTGGGTGACCACGTCGTGCAACTCCCGGGCGATGCGGGCCCGTTCCAGGTCCACCGCGCGGTCCAGCGCGGTCAGCTGCTCGCGCTCCAGGGCGGTCAGCCGCTCCCGGCCCTCCTCCACCCGGCGCCGCCACATCCGCAGTTCGTAGGCGACGGCCAGCACCGGCACCAGCACCAGCACGGCGATCACCCAGTTCTGGAAGTGCGGCAGCAGGGCGTGGTCGAAGAGCACCACCAGGGCCGCGGTGGCGGCCGCCAGGCCGAGCAGCACGGCCTTCGGGCGGCGCCCGTAGGCGGCCGCGCCGTAAGCGGCGACGATCACCACCACGCCCGCCCAGAACGCGATGTCCTCGTGCTGCGACCGCACCAGCAGGGCGGCCGCCAGCACCGTCCACAGCACCGCCAGCGGGTGGCGCCGGCGCAGCACCAGCGGCAGCGGGACGACGGGGACCAGCAGCAGCATCCCGTGCCAGGGCGATCCGTGCCCGCCCGGACCGTACTGGCCGTGCGCGTGGGCCGCGACGACGGCGTAGCGGCCGCAGACGGAGGCCAGGAACAGGGCCAGGGCGAGGTCGAAGGCCTGGCCGCGCCGGGTGGGCCGGGGCGGGGGCGGCGCGTCGTCGGCGCCGCCGTCCAGCAGCCGCCGCACGGTGGGGTGGTTGATCACCGGGTCATTGTGGCGGTCGGCCGCCGTCGGGGACAGCCCCGCGAGCGGCGGCAGCCGCTGCACCTGACGACTACCCCGCAAGGATGACGCCGGAGCCCGTACGCCCGGCGCGGTACGGAAGTTGCGGCGGGCGGCGGACGCGCTGCGGGCGGAGTGAGCCCCCGGGCGGGCCGGGGGGCTCAGGACTCCTCGTCCGCCCGGCCCTCCTCGGCCTTCCGGCTCTCCTCGGCCTTCCGCTCCGCAGCCCGGACCTGCTCGGTGAAGGCGTGCTCGTCGATCCGCTCGACGCTCGCCCCGTGCTTCGCGGCCAGCTCGTCCGCCGGGCCGGGCGAGGCCTCCCGCACCTCCACGGCGACCAGCGCCCCGCCGTCCGGCACCCGGGGCGACAGCACGATCAGCGCGGCGCCGCCCTCCGAGGCCGCGCGCTCCTCGGCCGCGTTGCCGAGCGCCGCGCCCGCCGCGAAGCCGAGCAGCACGCCCACGGGCCCGCCGAGCAGCCCCACCAGGCCGCCCAGCACCCCCGACCCGACCGTGGCCACCCCGGCTCCCCGGGTGAAGGTGTCCTTGATCTCCAGCAGGCCGTCGGCACTGCGCTCCATCGCCGCCGCGTACCGCAGCCCCGGCAGGTGCTGCGCCTCGTCGAACGCGGGACGCCAGGCGCCGCCGTCGGGAAAGGTCAGCAGGACGACGTTGTGCTGCTCGCTCATCGCACTCCGATCGGGCTGGGGGCGGCTCGGGCCTCCATCGTGACCTTCGGCGCGCCACCCGGCCACAGGAAGCGTCCCGCCGACCCGGAGCGGGTGGGGTGGCCGTCCGATGAGCGGATGAGCCGCCGCCGGTCCGCCCGAGCCCGCCGCGAATCGAACATCGCGGAGCGTCCCGGTGATCGACATCCACCAACTCGCCGTCGCCGACACGGAATCGCCCGGATCGGGTGAGAGCGGGCGGGACACGCCGGACGGGCCCATCGGCCGCTGCCAGGATCGGGGTCCGCACCGGCAGCCCGACCTCCGCAGCGTGCCCTCCGGCACCGCTGCCGACCCACCGCGCCCACCCCGCGGTGAGGGCTGCCCGCGTGCGGGACCGCTGCGGCCGTCGGCCGCCGTACCTGGGAGGAACACCGTGTCGAAACAGGTCGTGAAGCCCACGAAGCCCCTGGCCGAGAAGTCCCCGGCCGGGGCCGAGCACGACGAGGAGCTGCACCTGCGCTTCCCCGGCGACCGCCGCGCCGAGGCGGGCGCGTCGATGTCCACCGGCGCGATGCTGCGCCGCCTGCCCCACCTGGTCCGCCGGGCGCTGGCGCTGGCCTGGGCGGCGGACCGCACGTCCACCGTGCTGCTGCTGGTCTGCCAGGCGCTGGCCGGGGTGGCGGGGGCGCTCGCGCTGTACGCCACCACCGGCACCCTGGGCGCCCTGCTCGTGCCCGGGCCGGTGGCCGAGCACCTGCGCACCGCCACGCCCTCCCTGCTCCTGCTGACCGCCTCGGCCGGGCTGCGGGCCGTCCTGGGCATCGCGGTGGTGGGCCTGTCCGGCCGGGTGTCGCCCCGGATCACCCGGGAGGCGGAGCTGGCGCTGATCGCCGCCGGGTGCGCCGCCGAGCTGGAGGCGTACGACGAACCCGCCTACAACGAGCAGTGGGAGGCCGCCGACCGGGGCGCCTCGACCACGCCCGACCTGCTCTCCAACGCCCAGGACGTGATCGCCTCCACCGTCTCGCTGGCCGCCGCCGCGGGCGTGCTGGCGACGCTGCACCCCTGGCTGGTGCCGCTGCTGCTGCTCGGTTCGGTGCCGACCGCCGTCGCCGCCGTGCGCACCGCCCGGATCCACTACCTGGCCGCGGTGGTCACCAACGAGGACCGCGGCGCGCTGCGCGTCTACCGCTGGTTCCTGATCGACAAGACCCGCGCCGACCAGGTCCGTTCGGACCAGGTCACGCCCTTCCTGATGGCCAAGTACCGCCGCGCCGAGGCCAAGATCGTCGCCGCCACCGACCGGGCCACCCGGCAGGCGGCCAAGGTCTCGCTGCTGGCCGCGCTCGGCACCGGGGCCGGCAGCGCGCTGATCTGGGGCACCCTGCTCTACCTGGTGGCCTCCGGCCGGATCGACCTGGCCGCCGCCGGCACCGCCACCTTCGCGCTGCGCACCGCCTCCTCCGGGCTGCAGGGCCTGGTCGGCAACGGCGCCCGGCTGTACCGGATGGGCCTCTACCTGGACGACTACTTCACCTTCCTGGACGAGGCCGGCGGCCACCGCATCGACCGCGGCGAACTGGTGCCGGGAGCACCGCAGTTGGTCGAGGTGACCGGGCTGAGCCACGCCTACCCGGGCGAGTAGCAGGAGCCGGCCCTGCGCGGGGTCAGCCTGACCCTGCGGGCCGGCGAGGTGGTGGCCGTGATCGGGCAGAACGGCAGCGGCAAGTCGACCCTGCTCAAGCTGCTCTCCGGCCTCTACCTGCCGCAGTCCGGCCGGATCACCTGGGACGGCGTGCCGGTGGAGGAGTTGGACGCGGACGGCATGTGGTCCCGGGTCGCCCGGGTGCCGCAGGAGTTCGCCCGCTGGCCGCTCGGCGCCGCCGAGAACGTCCACCTGGGCCACCTCACCGAGCGGTGGATGGCGGACGTGGTGGAGGCCGCGGCCCGGACCGGCTTCGACGAGACGGTCGGCCGGCTGCGTTCGGGCTGGCGCACCCTGCTCGCCCAGGGGTGGTGGGGCGGCGCCGAGCTGTCCGGCGGCGGCTGGCAGCGCGCGGCCGTCGCCCGGGCCCTGTACCGCACGGTGCGCAGCCCCGGGCTGCTGATCCTGGACGAGCCCACCTCGGACCTCGACCCGCGCGCCGAGCACCGCATCCTGCACGCCCTGCGCGGCCTCGCCGAGGGCCGGATCACCCTGCTGGTGACCCACAACATCGCCAACGCGGCGGTCGCCGACCGGGTGATCGTGATGGACCAGGGCAGCATCGTCCAGACCGGCACCTGGGCCGAACTCGCCGCCCGCCCGGACGGCCTGTTCCGCGAGCTGCTGGACCTCCAGCGCGACCGCGCCGTCCCCGCCCAGCGGTCGGCGGCGGACCGGCCCCGGCCGGCCGGGGGCCGGGCCGGGGCGTGACCCCGGGACCGGGCCGGGGCCCGGCCCGGTGACCCCGTCGGGCGGGCGGCTGCCCACCGCCCGCCCGGCGGGCCGGAATTCGGGCGACGGACGGGCCCGGATGCACGACGATGACGGCATGCTGAACAACGGGGAACCCGAACCGGACGCGACGGACGAGGACGAGCTGCTGCAGCTCCTGGTCGGCGAAGTGTGGGTGAACGTCTACCGGTTCGGCGGCATGGGCGTCGTCGACTTCGGCGGGACGGTCTCCTGGCCGCGGGGCGACGGCGGGGAGGTGTCGACGGGCAGCCGGTACGCCGTGCACGCCCAGTGCCCGTTCCGGATCGTCCAGTGCGGGGAGGTGTACCTCGGCTCCGACGACCTGGTGCCGGCCGGGGGCGGCGACCGCCTCGCCTACGACGCCGGGGCCGACGCGCTGCGGGAGTTCCTGGAGCGGCGCTCGCCCCGGGTGCTGGCGGTGGAGCGGGCGCCGGAGGGCGACCTGCGGATCACCCTGGAGCACGAGCTCAGGATCGACGTCCTGCCGACGAGCGCGAAGGTCGAGGAGTGCTGGCGGTTCCTGGTCCGGGACGGGGAGCACCTCGTCTTCCCGCCCGTCGACTGACCTGCCGGGCCACCAAAACGGCCCGGCAGGTCGGCGCCGATCCCAGGCCGCGGGGCTGGCCCCGCAGGTCGGCCGACGGCTCAGCGCCCGTTGCGGGCCACGGCCCGCAGCCGCCGCCAGGTGCGCCCGGCCGGCCCGCCCGCGGGGGCCTCGTCCGCCCAGTCCCGGGCCGTCCCGGCGAAGCTGTCGGTGCCCGTCGCGGCCGGTGGCCGGGCCCGGCCCGTCCGGGCGGCGCGCAGCAGCTGCTCCGAGGTGATGCCGCCGAGCCGGGCCCGGGCGTGGTCCAGCAGGGTGGCGCCGGCGGCGGCGATCGCGGGCTCGCCCAGCGGGCGGGTCGGCAGCGCCAGCCCTTCGGCGAGCAGCTGGTCCAGGGCCGTGCGCAGGTCCGGGACGGAGAGGTCGCGAACGGTCAGCGACAGGTGGCCGGACAGTCCCTCGGCGCCCACCGCGCGGTGGGCGAAGGCGCGCGGGACGTAGAGCACGTCGCCGGGCCCGAGGACGGTGTGCAGGCGCTGCGCCGAGCGTTCGTCGTCGGGGAGTTCGCCCAGCGACCACTCGGCGGCGGCCGGCGCGTCGTGGACGTACCAGGTCTTGCGTCCGGCGACCTGGAGGACGAACACGTCGGCGTCGTCGCGGTGCACCGCGAGGCCCTGGCCGCCGACCGGGGTGAGGAAGAAGAACGCTTCCACCCGCCGGTCCAGTTCCTCGGAGAGCCGGGCCACCAGGTCCCCGGTCGGGCCGTGCCACTGGTCGACGCAGCGAAGCAGCAGCGTCGCCCCGGTGCGCAGCAGGGCGAGCACCTTGGCGCGGTCGGCGAAGCCGTGGTGGGTGGTGCCGTTGACGGTGCGGGAGGTGGTGAAGGCCTCGGCCGGGAGGACCACCTTGTCGGAGCGGACCATCTCCAGGTACGGGGTGCGCAGCAGCCCGCTGTCGAAGGCGGCGTCCAGCGCGTCGAGGTCGAACGGCGAGGCGGGCCGGGCGGGGGTGAAGACGGCGGGTTCGCGCTGCCACCGGTGGTCGGCGAAGCCTGCGAGGTCGCCGACCCAGTCGGCGAGCGTGGGCGATTCCATGGTGTGTCCAGTGCTGTCGGGAGGGCCGGCCGGTTCAGCTGCCGACGGAGGCCTCGAACCGTACGGAGAGCAGGGAGCGCAGCGGGACGGGCGCGTCCTGCCGGGGGCCGCGGATGGTGAGGCCGTGGTCGAGGGCGACGGTGAGCAGGCGTTCGGCCAGCGGGACGACCAGGTGCTTGGCCCAGCAGCGGGCGCCGTCGAAGCCGAACGGCATGAACCCGGGGGTCTTCTCCGGGTCGGCGACCGCCTCCCACCGCTGCGGCCGGAACTCCAGCGGGTCGGCCCAGTAGTCCGGGTGGCGGTGCATCAGCAGGGGGAGCAGCGCGACGTTGTCCTCGGGGCGGATCTCCGGGTGCAGTCCGGCGTAGGCGTCCCCGCCGTTGCGGTAGAGCATCCACGCGGGCGGGAGCAGGCGCAGGGTCTCCCACAGGACGGTGGTGAGGTCCTGGTGCGGTTCGGGCGCCGTCCGCATCAGCCACAGGGCGTTGCCGGCCAGGGCGGCCACGCCGTCGCAGAGGGTGGCGGAGGCGCGCCGGTACATGGCGACGGCCTGCTTGCGTTCCAGTGGGTCGTCGGCGCCGCGGATCAGTCCGGCCATGGCGGTGGGCGTTCCGGGACCGTTCCCGTTCCGGTTCCCGTTCCCGTTCCCGCCCGCGCCGCCCGGCCAGGTGGTGACGGCCCGGTCGACGAGCCGGGAGAGGGTGTCGGAGCGGGTGATGCCGCGCTTGGCCAGCAGGGAGACCGGCAGCGGGTCGGATCCGAACAGCCACCGGCGCAGGTAGGAGGTGGGCGCGTACGGCCAGGCGCCGTTCAGCCCGCGGGCCGGGGGCGGTGGCGTGCGGATGCCCGCCATGACGTCCTGCCCCAGGGCGCGGATCGTCCGGGTCGCGCTGTCGTGGGGGATGTCGGCGCCCGCGGCGGGCTTGTAGACGGAGCGCTCGGTCTGGAGCACCGGGCGGGCCGCCACGATCTCGGCCATCAGGCGGGCGTCGGAGACGCCGACGGTGCGGGCGTCGACGCGGAACACCTTCGCGTCCCGGGCCAATAGGTCCTGAATTCGCGGGGCGTAGACGACGGAATGTTCGCGGACCGTTTCCGGCGCCATTTCTTGCACGAGGATCCCGCCTCCGTGGGAATACCGATGAAATACGGCGCCGGTGGGGCGGCGGTACCGCCGCCGCCCCACCGGCCGTGGTGCGTCAGATGACGTGCAGCACCCACGCGTGGTTGGCGAGGTCCTCGTCACGCTTGAACTTCTTCACGATCGCCTTGATCATCTTCATGGTTTTCCCCTTTCCGGGAATACGGGTGCGACGAATAGGTGTGGCCGCACCGGTGATGAGGTCCGGCATTCCGGTCCGGAAGGCCGAACTGCTCAACTGACTCAGGACCTTAACCGAACGGCGGCGATCATGACACCCCTTCGACAACCGGAGTTCGATTTCTACGGGGTATTGACAGCCCATTCGAATGCCGAATCGTTATAACCTTTTCCGGTGGGGGCATTCGCTCCCGCATTCGCCGGTCAGTTGTACGTGGTGGTGACGGTCACGCCGTCGAAGCCCTGCTGGGCGTACAGGCTGAAGTACACCCAGCCGGACGGCGGGTCGGCGACGGTCAGGGTCTCGCCGTTCCCGGCGGCGGTGGACTTCGCCCGGTACGACGAAGTGGTCGCCCAGGAAGGGCCGTTGTAGTACAGGTCGGCGTTGCCGGTGCCGCCGGCGGTGGTGATGGTCAGCTGCTTCACCCCGGCCGGCAGGTACAGGAAGCTGTAGCCGTAGTTGCCGGTGGTGGCGGCCACGCCGTCGCGGCGGCAGTTCCGGTCGTACTGCCGGGTGTCGGCGGCCGCGCACAGCGGGGCCCGGTCGGCGGGCAGGCTGCCGCAGTCGTCGGCGGCGCAGGCCTTGAGCCAGGTCGCGAAGTCGGCGTCGTAGCGGGTGCCGATGGTGGTCTTGAGCAGGGTGCGGGCGCCGTTCCAGTCACCGGTGCGGTACGCGGCGAGCAGGGCGTCGACGTCCTGGGGGTGCGACTGGAGCATGTAACGCACCGCCAGGTAGCCCCAGTTGTAGACCCGGGTGGAGTCGGCGTTGTCGTAGGTGGTGTCGAAGAGCGTGCTCAGCGGGTAGCTGCCCTTGCCGGCCTGGGTGACGGCGTCGTCGTAGTGGACGCCCCGGTAGCCGTACGAGACGTACTCGGCCAGGCCCTCGACCCACCAGACGGTCGGGGTGGTCATGCCCGCCTCGAAGTCGCCGTACATGTCGTAGCGGCCGTCGAGGTAGTGGGTGTACTCGTGGTTGAGGTTCCAGATCTGGAAGCTCGGGCGCAGCCAGTCGGCCTGGTGGGCGATGAAGCGGGCCTGGTTGCCGGGGGTGGCCGGGTTGCCCTCCTCGTACATGCCGCCGTTGTCGACGGCGATGTGGTACATCTCCCAGGCGTAGAGGCTGTAGTTGTAGTAGTCGTCGAAGACGACGACCTCCAGGCCGGTGTTGTGGTCGTCGGCGACCGGGCCGTTGTCCTTGGCCACCCGGTGGAAGTACGCGTCCTGGCCGACCAGGCTGGTGCAGGTGTCGGCGTTCTGCCGGTCGGTCATGCTCTGGGAGCGGATCCGCAGGTTCGGGTTGCAGGTGTGGTCGCTCCTGAGCACCAGCGGGACGAGCTTGGCGGGCACGTCGCAGGTGCCGTAGTAGGAGCAGTTGCCGGCGTCCTTCTGCTCCGCGAACCAGAGCAGGTTCATGGTGAGCGGGGCGGTGGCGCCGACCAGCGGGTAGCGGTTGACCAGGTCCTTGACGATCGGCCGGCCCTGCGCCCGGAGGCCGTCGACGGCGACCAGGTTGCCGATCTGGATGCCGATCCGGGTCACCGGGTCGGAGCCGGTGAGCTGGGCGCTGTTGCGGGTGACGAAGGAGGCCATGGTGGTGGCGAAGGACGGGTCGGCCTGGAGGGCGGCGGTGAACTCGGGGAGCTCGAAGCCGCGTTCGACGACGGTCCCGGTGTTGCCGACGGCGGCGGCCATCGAGCCGGTCCACCCGCCGGTGTAACCGTCGAGCAGGCGCTTGACCACGCCGGTGTAGCGGGCGTTCTCCCGGGCGCTGTCGATCAGCGTGACGGCCTCGGCCAGGGTGGCGCCGTTGGCCTCGGTGACGTCCTTGCTGTGCGGGGCGGCGAAGAAGGCGTCCAGCGCGCCGCGGATCGCGGTCCGCAGGCCGTCGCCGTACGGGCCGACGGCGTCGGGGTGGTACCACTGCACGTAGTAGCCGGCGCGCAGGAACAGCACCAACTGCCCGGCGGAGGTGGAGTTGTCGCCCGGGTAGCCGGCGGCGGCGGTGTCGCGCAGGGCGTCGGCGACGGTCACCATCTTGGCCTCGGCGAAGGCGCCCTTGGCGTCGTCGCCGGTGAGAGTGAACAGTGTGTTGACGCAGTCGAGGCCGGCCGCCTTGACCCGCTGGACCAGCGGGGCGCCGGACGTGCCGGTGAACGCCGCGGTGTCGCAGGCGGTCAGCTGCCGAGCCGTCCGGCCGGTGCCGACGGCACCGGCCGCGGTCGGGGCGGTGGGCCTGCCGTGGCTCTCGGCGGCGAGCGGGCGGGGGTCCTGGGGCGTGTCGGGCGACTTCGGCACCGGGATCGCGCGCGGGGCGACGGGTGCGGCGACGCGTGGGGCGGCCGGGTGGGCGGCCGGTGCGGCCGCCGGTGCGGTCGGCGTCGGGGTGCGGTCGGCCGCGTGCGCCTGCGGGGTGAACAGGCCGGCTGCGAGGAGGAAGGCGACGCCGAGCGCGGGCAGTCTGCGCGCGTTCGCCTTCGATATCCGGAAGGGACGCATGGGGTGGGGGCCTCCGGGACCGTGAGGGGGCCGTGCGGTGGGGGCGCACGGACGGGGTCTGATGTGTGACATGTAAAATGGCACACTCATTCAGGTAAAGGGAAGACCCGGGAGCCGGGGTTCCGGTCGACGAGACCGAACCGTGCCCTTCCGTGCGCCGCGCCTCGCCTGACGGTCCGTCAGACCAGCGACCGTGCCCGGGGGGTGAGCGCCGCGAACTCCAGCGGCGCCGACGGGTCCACCGACACGTCCGCCGGGGCCGGCTCGGCCCCGGCCCGGACGAGGAGGTCGCCGACGGCCGCGACCATCGCGCCGTTGTCCGTGCACAGCCGCAGCGGCGGCACCCGCAGGGCGATCCCGGCCTCGGCGCACCGCTCCTCGGCGAGCGCCCGCACCCGCGAGTTGGCGGCGACCCCGCCGACCACCACCAGGGTGTCGATCCCGTGGTCGGTGCAGGCCCGCACCGCCTTGCGGGTGAGCACGTCCGCGATCGCCTCCTGGAGGGCGGCCGCCGCGTCCGGGACGTGCGGCTTGCCGCCGGCCGTGCGCCGTGCCTCGACCCAGCGGGCGGCGGCGGTCTTGAGGCCGGAGAAGGAGAAGGCGTACGGGTCGTCCCGCGGCCCGGTCAGCGGGCGCGGCAGCCGTACCGCCGCCGGGTCCCCGTCGCGCGCGGCGCGGTCGACGGCCGGCCCGCCGGGGTAGGGCAGGCCCAGGATCCGGGCGACCTTGTCGAAGCACTCGCCGGCCGCGTCGTCCAGGGTGTCGCCGAGGTGGACGATCCGGCCCCGGGCGAGGTCGCGGACCAGCAGCAGCGAGGTGTGCCCGCCGGAGACGATCAGCACGATGCACGGGTCGGGCAGCGGCCCGCCGTCCAGGGTCGCGGCGGCGACGTGCCCGGCGAGGTGGTGCACCCCGTACAGCGGGACGCCGAGCGAGAAGGCGTACCCCTTGGCGGCGGCGACCCCGACCTGGAGGGCGCCGGACAGGCCGGGGCCGGTGGTGACGGCGACGGCCCCCACGTCCCGCAGCGTCAGCCCGGCGCGGTCCAGGGCCTCCTGCACCACCGGGGCCATCGCGTGGACGTGGGCCCGGGCGGCGATCTCCGGCACCACCCCGCCGTAGCGGGCGTGCTCGTCCATCGAGGAGGCCACCGCCTGCCCGAGTAGCACGCCGTCCCGGACCAGACCGGCACCGGTCTCGTCGCAGGAGGACTCGATGCCCAGCACGACCACCGGCGACCCTGTCACAGTCACTCACCCTCTTCACTCATTACACGTGCGGGTGACCATTGTGCCCGATGTGAACGGTGGAATAAGCAGGAGCCCATGCTTCGTTCCTGCAACTCATACGCAATAGTGTTGTCCCGGCACGATCGTCATCGCTCAACCCGCCGAAAGGGGCCGTGTCCTGATGGGCACCTACTCGCTTCCCGACCTGCCGTACGACTACTCCGCGCTCGAGCGGGCCATGTCCGCCGAGATCCTGGAGCTGCACCACTCCAAGCACCACGCCGCCTACGTGAAGGGGGCGAACGACACCCTGGAGCAGCTCGCCGAGGCGCGCGACAAGGAGCAGTTCGGCGGCCTGGTCGGCCTGCAGAAGACCTTCGCCTTCCACCTCTCCGGCCACGTGCTGCACTCGCTGTTCTGGCAGAACCTGTCCCCGGAGGGCGGCGACCGCCCCGAGGGCGAGCTGGCCGACGCCATCACCGAGCACTTCGGCAGCTTCGAGGCCTTCAAGAAGCAGCTCACCACCGCCACCACCGGCGTCCAGGGCTCCGGTTGGGGCATCCTGTCCTGGGAGCCGCTCGGGCAGCGCCTGATCGTCGAGCAGGTCTACGACCACCACGGCAACGTCGGGCAGAACACCACCCCGCTGCTGGCCTTCGACGCCTGGGAGCACGCCTACTACCTGCAGTACCGCAACGTCCGCCCCGACTACGTCACCCGTCTGTGGGACGTCGTCAACTGGCAGGACGTCTCCTCCCGCTTCGCCGCCGTCAAGGGCGCCTGAGCACCGAGCGAGCAGGAGGGCCCCGGACCGGTCGGGCGGTCCGGGGCCCTCCCCCTGTTCTCCCCCCGTGTTCCCCCTGTTCCCGCCGTGGTTCCCCGCCACGGCCGTCGACCCCCGTCACGTCAGCCACACCGAACCGAACGCCCTCCGCCACCCGTTGTTCGCCCGTGAACGGCGCGCGGTCGCTACGCTCGGGACACCGCCGGTCACCGGCGGTCGGCGGCCGACCGGCCGACCGGCCCGTCCGCTCCTGAGCGAAAGGCCGTCCGATGGCCCCTCGTCTGTCCGTCGTCGTCCCGATCTACAACGTCGAGCGCTACCTCGCGGAGTGCCTGGACTCGATCGCGGCCCAGACCTTCACGGACTTCGAGTGCGTGCTGGTCGACGACGGCTCGACCGACGACGGCCCGATGATCGCCAAGGAGTACGCCGCCCGGGACCGGCGCTTCCGGCTGGTCCAGCAGGAGAACAAGGGCCTCGGCGCCGCCCGCAACACCGGCTGGCGCCACCTCGCCCCCGGCACCCAGTACCTGACCTTCGTCGACAGCGACGACACCCTGCCGCCGCACGCCTACCAGTTGATGATCAGCACGCTCGACCAGACCGGTTCCGACTTCGCCACCGGCAACGCGATGCGCCTGCGCACCACCGGCCTCACCCCCTCGCACGCCCACCGCCGCCCCTTCCGCGAGACCCGGCTGCGCACCCACGTCAGCGAACTGCCCGCCCTGGTCACCGACCGCACCGCCTGGAACAAGGTCTACCGGCGCACCTTCTTCGACGCCGCGGGCATCCGCTACCCCGAGGGCATCCTGTACGAGGACGCCCCGGTCAGCGTCCCCCACCACTTCCTCGCCGAACGGGTCGACGTGCTCTCCGAGCCGATCTACCACTGGCGGGTCCGCGAGGACGGCAACCTCTCCATCACCCAGAAGAAGACCGACCCGCGCGGACTGATCGACCGGGTCCGCTCGATGGAACTCGTCCGGGAATGGCTGCTCGCCCGCCCCGAAGCCCTCTTCGCCGAGCAGTACCTGCGCGCCTACGACCGGAACTGCCTGGCCGAGGAGATCCCGATGTTCTTCTGGTCCATCCCGGACGGCGACCGCAACTACTGGGAGGTCTACCAGCGGCACGTCAGCCGCCTGCTGCAGGCCATCGGCCCCGAGCGGATCGCCGGCCTCAACGGCCAGTTGCGGCTCAAGTACCGCCTCACCCAGGCCGACGCGATGAACCGCTTCATCGCCGTCCAGCGCGTCCACCGCACCGTCCGGCGCGCCCGCCAGGCCGCCCAGGCCGTGCGCCGGGGCTGACCGGGGGTCGGCGGCGGCGGGCGCCGTCAGCCGACCGCAGGTGCCGTCAGCCGGCGGACCAGGGTGACCAGGGCCGCCCGGTCCGTCGTCCGGTCCGCCGTACCGGCGAGCAGCAGGCGGACCATCTGCGGCAGCGTGAACCACGCGTTCACCAGGCCGATCACCGCGAACATCAGCCGTGCCGGATCCACCTCCCCGGCCACCCCGCCGCTGCGCTGCGCGGCGGCGACGGCGGCGACCTTCTCCGCGTAGTGCGCGGTGCGCTCCGGCCCGGCCGCCAACTCCTCGGCGTCCGAGCCGCGTTGCAGTCCCTCCCAGGCCAGCAGCCGGGAGAGGTGCGGGTGGGCCGAGTGGTAGTCGAAGACCCGGCCGGCGTAGTCGCCGAGGTCCAGTTCCGCCTCCGGGGCGAGCGGTACCGCCTCGGCGAGCTTGCCGAGCTCGGACGTCAGCACGGCGGAGAAGAGCTGCTCCTTGTTGCCGAAGTACTGGTAGATCCGCTCCTTGTTCACCCCGGCCCGGGTCGCCACCCGGGCGATCCGGGCCCCGTCCGGGCCGAACTCGGCGAACTCCTCGACCGCGGCGTCGAGGAGGAGCTGCTGCGTGCGTGCGGTGTCCCAGGCCATGGCCCAAGGGTATCCCAAATTTCCAACCCAATGGTTGGACTTCCGCGTCCGCGCGTGCCAAACTCCAACCGAAGGGTTGGAGATGAGGTCTCCGCCCGATCACCAAGGGGAGGACCCGCGCCATGACCACCGACACCATCACCCCAGCAGCCCCCGCCACCGTTCGGGCCACCGTCGCCCCGGCCACCCCCGCGGCCCCCTCGGTCCCGTCGGTCCACCGCCGCGCCGTGCTCACCTGGCTCGCCGTCTACCCGACCATCACCACCGCCTTCCTCCTCCTCGGCCCCCACCTCGGCAGCCTCCCCGTGCCGCTGCGCACCCTGGTGATGACCGCCCTCGTCGTCCCCGTCGTCGTCTACGCCCTGATGCCGCTCCTCCTCAAGGCGGAGACCAGGCTCGCCCGCCGGGCCGACGGCCGGAAGTAGCGGGCGACCCGGCCCCGGCCCTCCGTCGGCCGGGCGGAACCTACCGTCGGATCGAACTCTTAACGTGGATAGGGCGGTTGGGATGATTCTCTTCAACCAGAGTCGCCGTCGCCGCAGCTGCCGTAGCGCTGGCCCTCGTGGGCGCGACGGCCTCCACGGGGCAGGCGGCGGCCAGTGGCCACCGGCAGCTGTCCCAGAACGTCCGGTTCTACAACGCGGCGGTGGACGGGAACCTGGACGGCAAAGCCAACGGGACGTATCCCCTCACCTACCCGTCCAACGGCAGCCCCGTTCAGACCTGGACCCTGACCCCGACCGCCCAGGGGGCGTTCCAGATCATGAACGTCTACAAGAACCTCTGCCTCCAGGCGCCTGCCACCACCGGGGACCCGATCCCCCTGATCCGGTGCAACATCAGCAACCCGGCCCAGTGGTGGGACCTCGACGAGAGCGACAACAAGGTCGTCATCACCGAGTACCTCGACGGGGACTACGCCATCCAGTCCAACGGGAACTACACCACCGTGCTGAGCGCGTTCTCCGACCACAACAAGCTCCAGGAATGGGACGTGTTGCCCGCGTAGGGGAGCAGGCCCGTCGAGCCCCTGCCGCCCCCTCGGGCCGCAGGGGCTCGACGGGTCCGGCGTCCTGCCGGTGCGGGCCCCGGCACCGAACTCACCGCCGCCGCATCGGGGTGAAGCGGACCGGGGTGCCCGGGGCGGCCTGGGCGGCGGCGGCCAGCGCGGCGGCGGGGACGACGCCGATGACGGGGTAGCCGCCGGTGGTGGGGTGGTCCGCGAGGAAGACCACCGGGCGGCCGTCCGGCGGGACCTGGACGGAGCCCAGGACCATGCCCTCGCTGGGGAGTTCGCCTTCGCGGGCGCGCTCCAGGGGCGGGCCGTCCAGGCGCAGGCCGATCCGGTTGCTGGTGGGGGAGACGCGGTAGCCGGAAGCGGTCAGGACGGCGAGCGAGCCGGCCGTGAACCAGTCGTCGCGCGGGCCGAACAGCACCGGCAGGAGCAGCGGATCGGGCGGCGCCGGCGTCGGCACCACGTCCGCCCGGGCGGCCGGGCCGACCGGCTCGCCGAGTGGCAGGGCGTCACCCGGTGCCAGCGGAGCGGGGCCCAGCCCCGACAGCAGATCGGTCGAGCGGCTGCCGAGGACCGGGGCGGCGGCGACCCCGCCCGCGAAGGCCAGGTAGCTGCGCACGCCCCGCGTCGCGGGGCCCACGTCCAGCAGCGCCCCGGCGGGCAGCCGCACCGGGGCGCCCCAGGCGGCGGGCCGCCCGTCGACCCGTACGGCGCACGGTGCTCCGGTCACGGCGACCGTCACCGCGCGGTCCACGCGCAGCGCGCAGCCGAGCACGGTGGTCTCCAGGGTGGCCGCCGTCGCGGGGTTGCCGACCAGCCGGTTGGCCAGCCGGTGGGCGGGCTGGTCCAGCGCGCCGGACCGCGGCACGCCCAGGTGCGCGTGCCCGGGGCGGCCCAGGTCCTGGACGGTCGTCAGCAGGCCGGAGCGGGTGATGGTGACGGTCATGCTTCCTCCCTCCTGTTCCCTCGCTGATACGTCCCCGCTGAGGTTTCCCGGCTCATGCTTCCCGCTCATGCTTCCTCGATCACGAAGCGGACCCGGGCACCCGGGCTGAGCAGGGCCGCCGGTTCGCGGGACGGGTCCCACAGCACGGCGTCGGTGTGCCCGATCAGCTGCCAGCCGCCGGGGGAGGAGCGCGGGTAGGCGCCGGTGTAGCCGCCGGCGAGGGCGATCGCCCCGGGCGGGACGGCGGGACGCGGCGCGGCCCGCCGCGGCACCCGGTACCGCTCGGGCAGGCCGGTCAGGTAGCCGAAGCCGGGGGAGAAGCCGCTGAACGCGACCCGGAACTCGGTCGCGGAGTGGATCCGCGCGACCTCCCGCTCGGCGACGCCCCACAGCGCGGCGACCTCCGCCACGTCGGCGCCGTCGTAGCGCACCGGGACGGTCACGGTCGCGTCGGCGCTCGTCCGCAGCGGCGGGACGCGCCAGCCGGGCAGTTCGGCGGCCAGGGCGTCCGGATCGGCCACGCCGTCGAGCAGGACGGTGCGTTCGGCCGGCACGACCTCCGCGACGGACGGGAACCCGGACGCCGCGCGGCGGCGCTGGAGTTCGGCGTGGAAGGCGAACGTCTCGTCGGCGCCGTCGAGTTCGACCAGCAGCGCGTCCGGGCCGACCCGTAGGACTCGCAGGTTCATCCCGTTCATCTCGTAGCTCCGCCCGCCCGCTCCGGTACGGGCGTGAACGCCTCGACCCGGACCCCGGCCCGCCACAGCGCGGTCCGCACCCGCTGGGCCAGCTCGGCGGCCCCCGGGGTGTCGCCGTGCACGCACAGCGAGCGGGCCCGCAGCCGGATCCGTTCGCCGGTGCGGGCGGTGACCTCGCCGTCCCGGGCGATGGCGACCGAGCGGTCGACGACCGCGTCGGGATCGTGGACGACGGCGTCGGGTTCGCGGCGCGGCACGAGCGTGCCGTGCGCGGTGTAGGCGCGGTCGGCGAACGCCTCGGCGACCGCGGGCAGTCCGGCCCGCCGGGCCGCCTCGTGCAGCCGTGAACCGGGCAGCCCGAGCACGGGCAGGTCCTGCTCCCGGGTGGCGAGGCGGACGCCCCGGACGACCGCCTCCGCCTGCTCCTCGTCGTGCACCGTCCGGTTGTACAGCGCGCCGTGCGGTTTGACGTACGCCACGTCCGCTCCGGCCGCCCGGGCGAACACCTGCAACGCCCCGATCTGGTAGGCGACTTCGTGGGCCAGCTCGTCGGGCGGGACGTCCATCGCCCGGCGGCCGAACCCGGCGAGGTCCCGGTAGGAGACCTGGGCGCCGATCCGTACGCCCCGGGCCGCGGCCAGCTCGCAGACCCGCTGCATGGTGCTCGGGTCCCCGGCGTGGAAGCCGCAGGCGACGTTGGCGCTGGTGACCACGGACAGCAGGGCGTCGTCGTCGGTGAGCGTCCAGCGGCCGAAGCCCTCGCCGAGGTCGGCGTTGAGGTCGACGACCGTCGTGGGGGCGCCCTCGGTGCCTGCGGTGCCTGCGGTGGCTGCGGTGCCTTCGGTGGCTGCGGTGGCTTCGATGCCTTCGGTGCTTCCGGGCGGTGTCACGCCGCGCCGTCCGTCATCGCGCGGACGATCACCGCGCGCGCGTCGTTCAGGTACCTGGTCAGTTCCACCTCGGCGTCGTCGATCTCGCCCGCCTCCAGCAGCCCGGCGAGCGTCTGGTTGCGGCGCAGGAACGGCTCGTGGAGCCCGCTGGCCGAGGGGACGGCGGCGAAGGCCAGGCGCAGCTCGGCCATCAGCCGGGCCATGCACTCGTCGATCCGCCGGCTGCCGGCGAGCCCCGCGATGGCCTGGTGGAAGTGCAGGTCGGCGGTGCCGACGGTGACCCAGTCGCCGAACGCCTCGGCGTCCTCCGCGCGGGCCAGCGCGGTCCGCACCGCGGCCAGGCGCTCGGGCGTCGCGGCCCGCAGGGCCCGTACCCCGGCCGTCTCCAGCGCGAGGCGCAGGGTGTAGATGTCGGCGACGTCGGCCGGTTCGAGGATGCGGACGAACACGCCGCGGTTGAGCTCGTGCACGACCAGCCGCTGGTCGGCCAGCAGCCGGAACGCCTCGCGGAGCGTGTTGCGCGAGACGGTGAGCGCCTCGCCGAGCGCCTCCTCGGAGAGCCGGGTGCCCGGGGCGAGCCGGCCCTCGGTGATGTGCTCGCGCAGCACCTCGGCCACGCGTTGGGCGGCGCTGGCGCGTTCGATGCGACCCCGGTCGGCCGCGAGCGCGTCGAAAACTCCGGTCACGTTCCACCTCCTGAACTCTTGTCGGATTGTTCCACAATCCCCTAGCCTCTCGGCAACCCCCGAACGGTCGCGGTCCACCCAATCGCGACCGCCTCGGCCCCGGGGTGCCCAGGCGGCCACCCGTAGGGCGGAGGTCCTCTGAAAGGCGGTCAGGAACATGATCGTTCTTGTCGGCATCCTCGTCGTGGTGGCCGGGTTCGCCACCCGGCGCAATCCACTCCTCGTCGTCGGCGCCGCCGGCATCCTCACCGGACTGCTGGGCGGGATGAGCCCGCTGAAGGTCCTGGAGGCCTTCGGCACCGGCTTCGCCTCCAGCCGCTCGGTGACCCTCTTCGCGATCACCCTGCCGGTGATCGGCCTGCTGGAGCGCCACGGCCTCCAGGAGCAGGCGCGCACCCTGATGAACAAGCTCGCCAAGGCCAGTGCCGGACGCGTCCTCGCCGTCTACCTGGTGGTACGCCAGCTCACCGCCGCCTTCGGCCTCACCGGACTCGGCGGACCGGCCCAGGCGGTGCGCCCGATGGTCGCGCCGATGGCCGAGGCCGCCGCCGAACGCCGCCACGGCACCCTGACCGACAAGGCCCGCGAACGCCTGCGCTCCTTCGCCGCCAGCGCCGACAACGTCGGCCTGTTCTTCGGCGAGGACTGCTTCCTCGCCGTCGGCTCGATCCTCCTGATCACCGGCTTCGTCGACGCGACGTACCACACCGACCTGGAGCCGGTGCAGCTCGCGCTCTGGGCCATCCCCACCGCGGTCTGCGCCACCCTCATCCACGGCGCGCGCCTGCTGCGCCTGGACCGCACCCTCGCCCGGGACCTGCCCGCCGGGCCCTCCGCCGCTGCCGTCACCGCGCCTGTCGCCACCATCGCCACTGCGCCCGTCGCTACCACCGCCACCACGGCGCCCGCCGCTACCACCGCGCCCGCCACCACCGCCGACCGCACCGAGGAGACGACCAAGTGATCAAGGTCGAGTGGCTGTACTGGCTGGTCGGAGCCGTCTTCCTCGCGATGGCCGCGCAGATGGCCGCGGACCGCGGCAACCCCAAGCGCTACGGCAGCGCCGCCTTCTGGGGCCTGCTCGGCGCGAGCTTCGTCTACGGCTCCTGGGTCGCCGACAAGTCCGCCCCCGCCGCGCCGCTGGGCGTCGCCGTCCTGGCGATGATCTGCCTGGCCGGCTTCGGTTTCACCGGCCGCGGCACCCCCACGGCCGCCGCCCCCGAGCAGCGGGCCGCCTCCGCCGCACGCCTGGGCAACCGGCTGTTCATCCCGGCGCTGGCGCTCCCGCTGGTCGCGCTGGCCTGCGGCACGCTCCTCAAGGGCGTGCACCTGGGCGGCGGGGTGCTGCTGCAGACCGGCAGCGAGACGCTCCTCGGGCTCGGCATCGCCTCGCTCGTCGCCCTGGGCCTCGCCCTGCTGCTCACCCGCGAACGCAACCCCGCCGTCGCCCTGCGCTCGGGCCGCGGGCTGCTGGAGGCCATGGGCTGGGCCCTGCTGCTGCCCCAACTCCTCGCCGTCCTGGGCTCGATCTTCCAGAGCGCCGGCGTCGGCACCCAGGTGGGCAGGATCACCACCCACTTCCTCCCGGACGGCAGCAAGTACGCGGCGGTGGCGGTCTACTGCCTGGGCATGGCCCTGTTCACGATCATCATGGGCAACGCCTTCGCCGCCTTCCCGGTGATGACCGCGGCGATCGGCTGGCCGGTCCTGATCACCCAACTGCACGGCAGCCCGGGCGTCGTCCTGGCCGTCGGCATGCTGGCCGGCTTCTGCGGCACCCTGGTCACCCCGATGGCGGCCAACTTCAACCTCGTCCCGGCGGCCCTGCTCGAACTCAAGGACCAGTACGGGCCGATCAAGGCCCAACTCCCCACCGCGGGAGCACTGTTGGTCTGCAACATCGCCATCATGTCGCTCTTCGCGTTCTGACCCCTCCCGGAAAGGCAGCCCCCGTGACCAGAGTCCTGCTCACCGGCTTCGAACCGTTCGACGGCGCCGACGTCAACCCCTCCTGGGAGGTCGCCCGCCTCGTCGCCGACAACCCGCCCGACGGGCTCCTGGTCACCGCCACCCGGCTGAGCTGCGTCTTCGGACGGGCGGCCGAGGAACTGCGCACAGCGATCGCGGACTGCGCCCCCGACCTGGTCGTCTGCCTCGGCCAGGCGATCGGCCGACCGGACGTCACCGTCGAGCGCGTCGCCGTCAACGTGGACGACGCCCGCATCCCCGACAACGCCGGCCGACAGCCGGTCGACCGGCCCGTCGTCCCCGGCGGCCCCGCGGCCTACTTCGCCACCCTGCCCGTCAAGGCCTGCGTGGCCGCCGTCCGGGAGGCGGGCGCGCCGGCCTCCCTCTCCCACACCGCGGGGACCTTCGTCTGCAACCACGTCTTCTACGCCCTGATGCACACGCTCGCCACCGAACACCCCACCGCCAGCGGCGGGTTCGTGCACATCCCCGCCCTGCCCGAGCAGGTCCTCGACGGCTCCGCCCCCGCCCTGCCGGCCGACCTCGTCGCCCACGCGCTGCGCGCCCTGCTCACCACGGCCGCCACCCGTACGGTGGACCTCCGCGTCCCGGAGGGGGCGACCCACTGAGGCCGCCCGGACCCGCTGCGCCCCGCACTGCCCCGCCCCGCCCCGCCCTGCCCCGCCCCGGCGGACCGGCGGTGACGGCGGGCCGGCGACTCAGGCGTCGAGCACCTGACCGGGGCGCTTGACCACCGGGTCCTGCGCCGACCACGGGAACTCGATCCAGTCGTCGGTCCGCTTCCACACGTACTCGCACTTCACCAGGGAGTGCGACTTCTCGTAGATCACCGCGGACCGGACCTCGGCGACGTGGTCGAGGCAGAAGTCGTGCACCAGCTTCAAGGTCTTGCCGGTGTCGGCGACGTCGTCGGCGATCAGCACCTTCTTGTCGGTGAAGTCGATCGCGGCGGGGACGGGCGCCAGCATCACGGGCATGTCGAGGGTGGTGCCCACGCCCGTGTAGAACTCGACGTTCACCAGGTGGATGTTCTTGCAGTCCAGCGCATACGCCAGCCCACCCGCCACGAACACGCCACCCCGGGCGATGCTCAGGACGAGGTCGGGCTCGAACCCGTCGTCGGCGATCGTCTGCGCCAGCTCGCGCACCGCCCGGCCGAAGGTCTGGTAGTCCAGGATCTCTCGCACATCAGTCACGCTGTTCAGTTTCCTCGACACTCGGTCGGGCGGCGAATCCGGCCCCCTGGGCAGCCCACCGCGCGGACGGCGGCCACGCTCTCTCAGCGGCGCAGCAGCGCCTCCCGGTGCCCCCAGGCAAGCCGGAGCAGCGCCGCACCGGCGGGTTGCATCGGCTCGGTGGTGGTGAGGCGGTCCACCTGCTCGGCGGTGAACGGGATGCCGACCGAGCGGCCGGTCGCGTCGTCCAGGCCGACGCGGCGGCCCTCGTCGTTGGTGGAGACGATCCGCCGGAAGACCTCGTCGAACAGCTCGGCGTCGAAGACGGCCACCGTGAGCAGGTCGGTGACGTAGGTCAGCGGGTCCATCCCGAGGCCCAGCCAGAACATCCGCAGACTGCCGTCCTCCCGCGCTGCTCCGAGCGTCCGGTGCAGCGGCCAGGCCTCGTAGTCGATGGGTGCCTTGCTACTCCCGTACTCCTCACTGCCGCCGAGGAGCTCCTCGCTCAGCTCCCGCAGGACAGCCCGCCAGAGGTCGAAGTCGTTGGCCTCGTTCCAGGGCGCGTCGTGGGAGGCCTGGAACATCCCCACCGGCATCACCTGGAAGAGCCCGCCGCCGCTGGCCACCTTCGCGGGGTCGCGCCAGTGCAGCAGGAACTCGGCGTCGCCGGTGCGGCGATCGTGCCGGACGGTCAGCGTGGTGACGGCCGCCATGACCGGGCGGCGGGCGAGGTCGGTCGGATCGCCGACGGCGTCCCGGAACGGCGTGCGCCCGTCCGGGCCCGCCAGGACGGAGGCGGCGTACTCGTGGGCCGCCGCCTCGCAGATGTTGATCACATCGAAGTACCGCCCGCGCCCGAAGGTCAACGTCGGACCGGCCTCCGACACCTCCAACAGCCGGTAGCAGCCCCGGTCCTCGAACAGCCGGGGCCTGGCGAGCTCGCCGACCGCATCGGAGTAGTACCGGAACGCGGTGCCGTCCTCCCGCCGCGCCCGGACGTGATCGAGCTCGGGCTCCCCGCCGTCCAGCGCGGCCGGGGGCGTGTCCGCCTGCCACCGCAACCGGACCCGCTCCAGCGGCACCGGCTGCCCCGGAATCCAGTGCGGACGGGCCAACAGGGGCAACCCCGGGACCAGCCGCCCGGATGCGCCTTCGGCCAGCAGCTGCCCGGTCAACGCGAAGCGATGGTCATTCAGGAACGTCCGGACCCGCCGCCACTGCTCATCTGCCACCGGCTCACCCTAACGCCGCGCCCTCCGGCTCATCCCGAGGACCACGAGTTCGAGGGATCGTCGAGCCAGGCCCACTGGCCCTCGGGCGTCACGGTGAGGCCGAGGCGGTCCGGCCCCGGGCGATCGTTGTCGAGCCACCACCGGTGCGCGGCCTCGACCTCGGCCCAGAGCCGGCGGGGGCCGTGCTGCCACACGGTGTAGTGGTCGGCGCTGTCATTGCCGTCCCAGTCGACGGCGGCCCAGGAGCCGCCATCGGCCGTGGCCACCCAGAGGCGCGTGTCCACACCCTCGACGCCGGGGTCGTGGTCCCACGCGTACCAGAGGTCGCCGAGGCGGTGGCCCAGGGCGAACTGGGTCTCGATCGGGGAGTCGGCGACGGTCCACGGGTCGAGGGCGGTGGTGGACTCGGCCGGGACGTGGTCGTCCATGACCACGTCCCGGAAGAGCCGGAGACCGAGGCGCTGGGTTCGCATCAGCATGAACGCACTGTCGGCCGAGTAGCGGCCCGTGGCGGTTCCGTCGTCGTTCACCGTGAGGCGAAGCAGCCCGCAGTGGGTCCAGTCGTCGCACCAGGGAGTGAGGATGACGCCGCCGGGCCTCGACTGTTCGACCCAGGCGTAGGGAACCCGCCTCACCGCGCAGGTGGCCACCACCCGGTCGTACGGCGCCTGGGCGCCCCAGCCGAGGGCTCCGTCGCCGCAGACGACAGTGGGGGAGTAGCCCGTGGCCTTGAGGGCGTCGCGGGCGAGCTCGGCCACCGCGGGGTCGATCTCGATCGTGGTCACGTTGACGTCGCCCAGCCGGTGCGAGAGGAGTGCGGCGTTGTACCCGGTGCCCGCACCGATCTCCAGGACGCGCATTCCCGGTGCGAGGTCCAGGAGTTCGAGCATCCGGAAGACGATGGAGGGCGCGGAGGCGGAGGAGGACGGCAAGGCCTCGGAGAGGTCCGCCGGCTCCTGCCCGTCATTGACCTGAGTCACGACCGGTACGTCGCTGTAGGCCGCGGCGAACCACCGCTCGGGCTCACACTCGCGGTCACAGGCTGCCAGGACCTCGTCGTCACCGGAGAGCCAGACCCGGTCCGGAAGGAACCGGTGGCGCGGCGCCGCCTCGGCGGCCCCGCGCCACTCGGGGGCCACGTCATGGCCGAGGTACTGGGAGACGGTTTGGAGCAGACCGTCCACGGCGCTCTGCTCCAAGCCGGGCTGGTGAGTTGTCACTTGCTCTTGTCGCCGTCCTTGCCGTGCTTGCCGCTGGACTTTCCGGACTGGTGATCCTGGTTCTGCGGGGACTGGCCGAAGTCCTTCTTCCCCGCGTGCTTACCCTGTCCGCCGTCGTTGGATCCGCCGCTGCCGCCGGAGCTCCCGCCCTTGCCGGTACCCCATCCCATGGAGTTCTCCCACTTGATCGTGATGCTCGTCGTGGTGTCGGGGGCGCGCCGCTCACCGGGATCATCGGCCCGTCCCCGGCGGTTCCTTGGCCGGTTAGCGGGCGATCGAGCGGAATCGGGCGACGGCCACGTGTCCAGAATGAGGTGACTGACAGTCAATGCCGATATCCAGTCGGTAATCTCACTGTGGGATCGACCGACAAGGGGCGCGCCGCATGGGTACTGCACTCGAACCGATCAAACTGCCCGACCTTGCCTGGCAGAACGAGGAGGTCCGTCGTGCGTTGGGGGAGCGTGATGTCGCCGCTGTCTTCCGGTACGTGCAACACCACAGTGGGGCCAGCCAGGCTCGGATCGCTGTGCAGGTGGGAATGACTCAAGGCCGCGTCAACGAGATCATCAACGGTCGTCGGCTCGTGACGAAGATCGACGTCTTCGAACGCATCGCGGACGGGCTCAACCTTCCCGATGGGGCCCGACGTCTTCTCGGGCTGGCCCCGAGGTCGGACTGTCGCATGTCTGGATCGGCCTTCGACCTGGCGGCGTTCCCCGAGATCGTGCGCGTATACAGCGACCAGGCATCGGCTGCTGCCGAGATCCAACGGGCAGCAAGGTCGGCCGCAGAGCTGGACATCCTTGCCGTACGCGGGCTTGGGCTCCTGGCTCTGCGTGACTCGCTGCTGCGCCAGCACATGGACCGGGACGGAGATACCGCCCCGCGTCTGCGCGTGTTGCTCCTCGACCCGAACTCGCCGGCTGCCGAGTGGCGGGCTGCTGAGATCGGAGAGTCGACGGAGTCGCTGGCGGGCGGCATTCGGCTTGCGGAGGCTCGGTTGCGAGAACTTGCCAAGCACCGGCAGGTGGAGGTCTACCGGTACAGCACGGTGCCGGTGTGGCGGATCATCAGGCTGGATCGGACCGTCTTTGTCGGGTCCTTCGACGTGGATTGGGAAGGACACGAGTCGGCAACCTATAAGGTTCTGGCCACCCCGCACGGTCCCCTGTACCGGGGCTGGCGTCGACAGTTCGATGTGATGGTGGAAGACGCTGAGCGCGTGATCTGACGGAGGGAACAGGATGGCGATCGAGGCTGAGCTCAAGGCGGTCGTGCGCGACCCGGAAGGCGTGCTCAAGCAGCTGGAGGCGCGGTGCGGCGCCGGCCGGGCCGAGGTCTACCGCGACACGTACTACGACGCGCCGGACGGCAGCCTGATGGGTGCCGACCGGGAGTTGCGGATCCGCACCGTGCACGGCCCGGATGACACGCGGAGCGTCCTGACCTACAAGGGTGCGCGGGTGGACGAGGCCTCCGGCTCGAAGCCGGAGGCCGAGACCAGGGTCGAGGATGTCGCTGCCGCGCACGAGATCGTCCGGGGCTTGGGTTTCGTTCCGCGCATCGCGTTCGAGAAGCGATGCCGTAACTACGGGTTCGAGCGCGATGGCCGGCGGGTGCTGGTCACGCTCGTGCGCGTTCCCGAGCTGGACGACGCCACGTTCATCGAGGTCGAGACGATGGCGGCAACGGAGCACGAGCTAGGGTCGGCACTCGCTTTCGTCCGCGCCGTACTTGCGGAACTGGGGATCGGAGAGAGCGACTTGACCACGGACCTGTACACCGATGCGGTCGCGGCGGCGCGACCGGTGTGATCCGGACGGTTCAGCGGGCCCGCTGGCTCATCGCCGTGCTCCCTGTGGCCAGAGCACGACGACCGGCACGCTCCGGTGCCGTGCGTAGGCGACGACGTCGGCCGTGCCGCCGTAGCCGCGTGCCACTCGGCGACCGTGATCTCGCCCGCCTGGTGGGCATCGTCGATCGGCGCCAGATCTCGCCGGCCTCGCTCCTTCGCGCTTGCGATGTCCTCGGCGTCGTGACCGCCCGGAGGGCGCGCGATGGAGTCCATGTGCGCTCCTTCCCTGTTCGTCAACTCTGTTGCTGGTCCATGGTCCACCTGACGAAGCCGGGGTCCGTGACCTGCGGCGGGGTAACCCCAGTCAGCCCACATGCCCGGTCAGCGAGGAGAGGGGCAAGTTCTGGGTAGTACCCCCGATCAACAGCCTGGAGCATCTCTGCGAGAGCGATCAGCTGACCGACACGCCCGGCAGGAGTGTCGAGGATGTCGGCGAACTCCACGCGGACGCGGTCCGCGACCTCGGGCACGAGGAGGCTGCTGACCCACAGGACTGCGGGGTCGTAGCCGATCGGCACCAGGCCCCAGCGTTCCCAGTCGAGGATCTTGAGCGGCCCGGTGGTCAGGTTGGCCCACTGGAGGTCACCGTGCCCGGTGGTCCGCTCGACTTCGGCCGGGGCCGGGATGCCGAGGTACTTCGGGAAGACCTGTTCGACCCACGTCCGGCGCAGAGTGATCTTCGCGCTGGGTGCTTCCGCGATGCCGGCCAGCGCGTCCTTCAGTGCGCTCCACCAGCCGTCGTCCAGGCCAGGATCGTCGCGAAGATCCGGCGTGGAGGAGACCGCGGGACCTACCAGGTCGAAGACGTCGGCCTGGTAGAACCAGCCGGTCTCGGTCCAGTCCGCGATGTTGTGGAGCCGGGGTCGCGGGACGGAGGCGGGGATGAGCTGTTCCGCGCCGAGGGCTCCCTGACCGGTCGGCCGGGGCGCCCGGTGGCGGCTGCTTCTGGAGACGCGGAGCCAGATGCTCTCGGCTCGCCGGCCGATGGTGGTTCCGGAGGTGCCGAGGACCGCCGGTCCGGTGCACACGAGGCCGAGGAAGGCCGCCGCCTTTTCGTGCGCTGCCATCAGGTTGCGCCGGGTGTCATCATCCGGCTGAAAGGACATCGAGCACCGTCCTGAGTCGCTTGTCGGGGATCGGTTCGGCGAGGGCCGCTCTCGCATCGTCCCAGTGCCGGCGGGTGCTGGTCGAGGTGAGGACGACGTCCAGTGCCGGGCACGCTCCGATGACCTGGAACGCGGTGGCGTGCGGGGTCGATCCCGGCGCGAGGAGGTTCACCAGTTCGGGGGTCATCAGGCCCGGCAGTTCTGTTTCCGCGATTCGTGCCGTGTTGGCTGAACTCGGAATCGAGGAAGATGACTTGACCACCGAGCTGTACACCGACGCGGTTGCGGCAGTCCGCCCGGCATTGCCTCATCGGTGACATGCGGGAGACCAACTGCAGGAGGGACGGAGCCCGTTTGGTTACGCCAGTGCGCCGCCGCCCTCCACGAGAGGGCGGCGGCGACCCTATCCCCGAGCCCGGTAACCGAGGTCACCCTGTGGCATTTGCGCGCTTGGCGAGTTTCACCAGTTCCGCTGGTGCGCCACGGCCGGCGATGAGGATGAGTTCACGGATCGCCGTCCGGGCCGCTACGTGGGTTCGGACGCTCTCCGGCGCCACTTCCTCGGCGCGAAGGAGGCAATCGAGAGCTTCCCCGAGATTTCGTCGTTGAGCGTGAGCTCGTCCGAGGTCGATGAGGAGCCGGGACCTTCGCTCGGGCGAGAGCTGCGCGGCATCGATCCGTTGGCCCAGTTCCAGGGCCTCGCCCGCATCGCCGAGTTCGAGGGCGGTGGAGACCGCTTGAATCTCGACATTCGTCGGGCCGAACTCCAGATTGAAGTCGTTTCGGTCCGCTCCGAGCTGTGCGGCTATGTCTCGGGCGCAGCCGATTTCTTTCCGGGCCTGCTCGCGTTGACCGGCGCGAGCGGCGGTCAACGCGAGAACCAGGTGGAGCGATCCGAGGACTGACAGTGCTTCCGGCGACCGGTTGCTGGTCGAGGTGTGCACTCGCAGGGCGGAGACTGCACTCTGCGCCACGTGTTCTGCCTGGTCCAGCCGCTGTAGCCGGACGAACGCATGAGCCATCCGGAAGATGCCAGCGAACACGTGCAGTGGCTGGCCGGACTGCTCGGCGGCTCGAATGGAGCGATCGGCGGCAACCCAGGCCGCATCGGCTTCATCCTGCCGAACAAAGGCAGCTGCGAGTGCCTGGTAAGCCTGGCTGAGAAGCAGGTGGACCTTGCCGCGATCGTCCGTGTCAGCGGTCCGTGCAGCTCGCTCCAACCTTGGCAGAACGTCGGCGATGGCAGTACTCAGTTCGGCGAACTGATTGCTGTGGGTCAGTTGCCACAGCCGTTCGACGGCGTTGGCCAGTTCGGCAGGATCATCGGTGACCATTAGGTCCTGATCGGCGAGCAACCCATCGAGAGCTGGATGCCCCGAGAGCGACAGCCGGGCCAGGTCGAGGTCGTTGGGCTGATCCGAGGTTGCGGGTGTCGTGACAGCGGGAGACGGAGCATCAGGTCGCAGGGTTTGAACGGAAACGCCGAGGCCGTTCGCCAGCAGTTGGAGAACATCTAGGCGGACAACCGGCTGGACGCCCCGTTCGACCTGTGACACCCAGCTGGCGGTCCGGTTGATGGCCGCGGCAAGTTCATCCTGCCTCATACCGCGGCTCTTTCGGAGCTGAGCGACCCGAGCGCCGAAGGCCCGCCGTTCCTCTGGGCTCACTGGAGGGCCTGGGCGGCAGAGCCGCCCTTGCCGGAGATCTCATCCAGGAACGTGACCTCGAAGGAGTCGAGGTACTGGCCGCGTTCGGCTAGGAACCGGCGGACATGAGGCTGGCGCTCGTGCTCCTCGAAAGCTTCGCGGTCCGCGTACAGCTCGTAGAAGACCCGGACGCACGGTTCGTCCGCCACGGCGTGGTTGACGTAGACGAGAGTGCCGGGTTCCTTCGCGCGGATGCCGTTGAGCGCATCCTCTGCCAGAACATCGAAGGCTTGAGCGGCAGTTGCGTCGTGGGCGACGAAGCGAACGACAAGACCGAATCCCATGGTTCTCCCCTTCCTGGTTGGTTGAGTCTTGCATGACTCGGTGAAGAACTGCGAGTGGCAGAGCTTCTTGACTCGCAGAAACTCTGCGACTACTTTCAGTGTTGCCAGCGTGGCGGAGAGCTACGCATGGATCCCCTTTCGCTGCCGTCTGACTGTGACGGTCACTGCTTGCGGGTTGAGCCGGGTGTCGACTTCGGCCATTCGTCCACTCGCAGGGATGGAGGAGCAATGGCGTCGGATCTGATCGTCAGCCCACTCAACACCGCCCGGTTCCCGGTGCCTCTGGAGTGGGGTGTGCCGCCGGGGGCCGAGGCCGTGCCGGCGGCTCGGCGGCTGGTGGGGGCGATCCTGCGTGAGTGGGCGGTGCTGTTGACCGAAGACGGGTTCCAGGAGGTGGAGTTGTGTGCGAGCGAGGTCATCGCGAATGCGCTTCTGCACACGGGGGAGCGGTGTGTCGTGTCCGTCTACCGGCGTAGTGGGCGGGTGCGGGTGGAGGTTGCCGATCGGGGTGCGGAGCTTCCGTATCGGGAGCGGGATCCCGAAGCGACCACCGGGCGTGGGTTGTTGCTCGTCCAGGCTCTCGCCCACGCGTGGGGGTGGCGCCCGGCGGAGCGGGGCAAGGTGGTGTGGTTCGAGTACCAGGAGGATGCCGAAGCGCCGTGCCCCACGCACGGGTGGGGCACGGCGAACGACCTCCGCTCGCTCCGCGAGGTGGCGTGATGCCCGGGCGCTTCTGTCTGGTGCGTCTCGTGTGGTGGTCGCTCTTCTCCGCCGTCGTTGTGGCAGGGTTCGTGGCGGGCCGCCGCAAGCGGTGATCATCGATTCGGGGCGCCGTGCGGCGACAACCCTCGGGGCTCCTTCGATTGCCGGGGGAGTGGGCCGCCGACCTTCTTGCGGGAGGAACACCTTGACCGTCACGGACACCGACCGGGCCGCCGAGCTGCGGCGTCGGCTCGCTCGCCGACTCGCCGCCGCGGGGCACCTTCCGGATCCGCGCTGGCGTGAGGTCTTCGAACGTGTGCCCCGCCATGCGTTCGTTCCCGAGTTCTGGCAGGGCCCCGATCGTCGGGTCAGTCCCGCCGACCGGGACTGGCTCGACCTCGTCTACGCCGACGACGTCCTGGTCACTCAACTCACCGGCGGGGCAGCCACCTCCTCCTCCACCGCGCCCGCCCTGATGCTCGACATGCTGCACGCGCTGGATGTGCACGACGGCAACCGGGTGTTCGAGGTCGCGGCAGGAACGGGCTACAACCTCGCACTGCTCGCCGAGCGCCTCGGCCCCCGAAACGTCTCGGGGATCGAGGTGGACCGCTCCCTGGCCGGACTCGCCAGGGAGCGGTTGGAGGAGTGCGGCTACCCCGTCACCGTGTACGCGGGGGACGGCAGGGCCGGGCACCCCGGCGGGGAGATGTGTGACCGGTTGATCGCCACCTGTGGGTTCGCGTCCATCCCGGCGGCGTGGCTGCGACAGGTCCGGCCCGGCGGGGTCATCGTCGCGCCGATCGGGTGGGGAACCGTCCGCCTGGTCGTCGGCGAGGGAGGGGGCGCCTCGGGTCGGTTCCTGCCGTTCGCCTCGTACTTCATGACGGTTCGCGAGGAGGGGGCCAGCGGCACTCCCGCCTACCCCGGAACTCCGGCCGGCACCACCGGCCGGGCGGCCGACGTGGATCCGGGTGCCATCGGGAACGACTCGTTCCGGCACCTGCTGTCGATCGTTCTCCCGGGCTCGGGGCAGTCCACCGAGTGCGACAGCCAACAGCACATCACCGCATGCCAGTTGTGGGCCGACGACGGCTCCTGGGCCCGTGTCGAGGCGGGCACGGTCCGGCAGTGCGGCCCGCGACGGCTGTGGGACACGGTGGAAGAGGCCTACGCGGTCTGGGTCGAGCAGGACCGACCGGGTCGCGACCGGTACGGCATCACCGTGACGCCGGACAGCCAGCGGGTCTGGATCGGCGACCCGGGCGGGCCGAGCTGGCTCCTTCCTGCTGCGTAGCCAGGTGTGACCGTCAGCCGGCTTCCAAGGTCGCCTTCATGACCTGGGCGCCGCGGCTGACCCGCAGACGGACTTGTTCGGCCATCTCGTGAGGGAGCACGTCCGTCGTCCACAGCAGGCGGCAGCGGCCGTCGGCCACCGGGAGTACCTGGAAGGAGGCGTGGTGGTGGGTCAGCGGGAGCTTGAATCCCTCGACGGCGGAGTAGGCCAGCCTCCGCAGGCCGTCGTCCACGCTGACGATCAGCTCCCGGATCACCGCACCGCCGGGCATGGTCAGGTACCGGACGTCACCGTCCATCCGGGTGTCGAGGACGTAGCCCGGGATGAGGCGCTCGTGCACGGCGCCTACGTCCCGTACGGCGTCCCAGACGTGTTCGGCGTCGGCCTCGATCACGACGTCCTCGACGATGGTGGCGATGCCTCTCAACTCCCTCAAGCAGTACCGAAGAAGCTGTCCAGGATCCGTTGCGCGGCCAGCCCCGCCGGCAGCGTACCGGCCCGCACCTGCGCCTCCAGTTCCGGGGTGAGCCGCCGTACCTCCGGGTGCTCGTGCAGCCGCGCGTACAGCTGGTCGTGGACCATCGACCACGTCCACTCGACCTGCTGCTCCCGCCGCTTCGCGGCCAGCCCGCCCGTCGCGTCCAGTATCTTGCGGTGCTGCTGCAACCGCTCCCACAGGACGTCCAGGCCCGCCCCGTCGAGCCCGCTGCAGGTCAGCACCGGCGGCGTCCACGCCGCGTCCGGTGCCTGCAACAGCCGAAGTGCGCCCGCGAGTTCACGTGCGGCCGCCCTCGCGTCGCGCTCGTGCGGGCCGTCGGCCTTGTTGACGGCGATGACGTCCGCGAGCTCCAGCACGCCCTTCTTGATGCCCTGCAGCTGGTCGCCGGTCCGGGCCAGCGACAGCAGCAGGAAGGTGTCCACCATCCCGGCCACCGTCGTCTCCGACTGCCCGACCCCCACCGTCTCGATGAGGACGACGTCGTAGCCCGCCGCCTCCATCACGACCATCGACTCGCGGGTGGCCTTGGCGACGCCGCCCAGCGTTCCCGAGGTCGGCGACGGCCGCACGAAGGCGGCCGGGTCCACCGCGAGCCGCTCCATCCGGGTCTTGTCGCCCAGGATGGACCCGCCGGTGCGGCTCGACGTCGGGTCGACGGCGAGCACGGCGACCCGGTGGCCGAGCCCGGTGAGCATCGTCCCGAAGGAGTCGATGAAGGTCGATTTGCCGACACCGGGCACCCCGGTGATGCCGACCCGCACCGCCCCGCCCGCGTGCGGCAGCAGCCGCTGGAGCAGCTGCTGCGCGAGCGCGCGGTGGTCGGGGCGGGTGGATTCGACGAGGGTGACGGCGCGCGCGATCCAGGCGCGCGAGCCGTCCAGGACGCCCGTCACGTAGGCGTCGAGGTCGATCGTCCTCGGTGGCATCGGACTCAGCGGCTCACAGCTCGTGGCCGAGTTCGACGGCCAGCGCCGTCAGCAGGTCGAAGGCCGCGTCCGGGATCACCGTGCCCGGGCCGAAGACCGCCGCCGCGCCCGCCTCGTACAGGGCCTGGAAGTCCTGCGGCGGGATGACGCCGCCGACCACGATGGTGATGTCCTCCCGCCCGGCCGCGGCGAGTTCGGTGCGCAGCGCGGGCACCAGGGTGAGGTGCCCGGCGGCCAGCGAGGAGACGCCGACGATGTGGACGTCCGCCTCGACGGCCTGGCGGGCGACCTCGGCCGGGGTCTGGAACAGCGGGCCGACGTCGACGGTGAAGCCGAGGTCGGCGAAGGCGGTGGCGATCACCTTCTGGCCGCGGTCGTGGCCGTCCTGGCCCATCTTGGCGACCAGGATGCGCGGGCGACGGCCTTCGGCCTGCTCGAACCGCTCGACCAGGTCGCGGGTGCGCTGGAGGGGCGCCGACGGGCCCGCTTCGTCTCGGTACACACCGGAGATGGTACGGATCTGGCCGGAGTGGCGGCCGTACACCTTCTCCAGGGCGTCGGAGATCTCGCCGACCGTCGCCTTCGCCCGGGCCGCGTTGACGGCCAGGTGCAGCAGGTTGCCGTCCAGCGAGCCGCCGCGCTGCGGGCCGGCCTCGGCGGCCGCCGTCAGCGCGCGCAGGGCGTCCTGGCACTGCGCCTCGTCGCGCTCCTCCCGCAGCCGGCGCAGCTTCTCGATCTGCCGGGCCCGCACCGCCGAGTTGTCGACCTTGAGGACGTCGATCTGCTCGTCGTTCTCGACCCGGTACTTGTTGACGCCGATCACGGGCTGGCGGCCGGAGTCGATCCGGGCCTGGGTGCGGGCGGCGGCCTCCTCGACGCGCATCTTGGGGATGCCCGCGTCGATGGCCTTGGCCATGCCGCCGGCCGCCTCGACCTCCTGGATGTGCTGCCAGGCCCGGGCGGCGAGGTCCTGCGTCAGCTTCTCGACGTACGCGGAGCCGCCCCACGGGTCGATGACCCGGCAGGTGCCGGACTCCTGCTGGAGCAGCAGCTGGGTGTTGCGGGCGATCCGGGCGGAGAAGTCCGTCGGCAGGGCGAGCGCCTCGTCGAGGGCGTTGGTGTGCAGCGACTGGGTGTGGCCCTGGGTGGCGGCCATCGCCTCGACGCACGTGCGCGTCACGTTGTTGAACACGTCCTGGGCGGTCAGCGACCAGCCGGAGGTCTGCGAATGGGTGCGCAGCGAGAGGGACTTGGGGTTCTTCGGGTCGAACTGCTTGACCAGCTTGGCCCACAGCAGCCGGGCCGCGCGCAGCTTGGCGACCTCCATGAAGAAGTTCATGCCGATCGCCCAGAAGAACGACAGCCGCGGCGCGAAGGCGTCCACGTCCAGGCCCACGTCCAGGCCCGCGCGCAGGTACTCGACCCCGTCGGCCAGGGTGTAGGCGAGCTCCAGGTCGGCGGTGGCCCCGGCCTCCTGGATGTGGTAGCCGGAGATGGAGATCGAGTTGTACCGGGGCATCTTCTGCGAGGTGTACGCGAAGATGTCCGAGATGATCCGCATCGACGGCTGCGGCGGGTAGATGTAGGTGTTGCGGACCATGAACTCCTTGAGGATGTCGTTCTGGATGGTCCCGGCGAGCTTCTCCGGCGGCACCCCCTGCTCCTCGGCCGCGACGATGTACAGCGCGAGGACGGGCAGCACCGCGCCGTTCATGGTCATCGACACCGACATCTTGTCCAGCGGGATGCCGTCGAACAGCTGGCGCATGTCGTAGATCGAGTCGATGGCGACGCCCGCCATGCCGACGTCGCCGGTGACGCGCGGGTGGTCGCTGTCGTAGCCGCGGTGGGTCGGCAGGTCGAAGGCGACCGAGAGGCCCTTCTGGCCGGCCGCGAGGTTGCGGCGGTAGAAGGCGTTGGACTCCTCGGCGGTGGAGAAGCCCGCGTACTGGCGGACGGTCCACGGCTGGTTGACGTACATGGTCGGGTACGGCCCGCGCAGGTACGGGGCGATGCCGGGGTACGTCTCCAGGAAGTCCACGCCGTCGAGGTCGGCCGCGGTGTACAGCGGCTTGACGCCGATGCCCTCGGGGGTGTCCCAGACCAGCTCGTCGGGGGCCTTGCCGGTGGACCGCTGCCAGGCGGCCTGCCACTGGGCGTCGGTGACCTCTCCGGCAGCCGAGCCGGCAGCCGAGCCGGCAGCCGAGCCGGCAGCCGAGCCGGCAGCCGAGCCGGCAGAGGAACCGGCGGAGGAGTCATCCAGCCCGATTCCGGTGAAGTCGGGGATCATCGCGCCACTCCAATGAGGTCCAGCAGGGAGGTGAGGACGGCGATCGCGTCCCCGCCCGCGTAGATGAACTCGTCCACTCCGGCGGGTACTTCGGCCGGGCGGCCGGCCAGCAGCACGCGCTGGGCGCCCGCCTCCTTCAAGGCTACGGCGACGGCCGCGGCGTGCTCGCCGTACAGGGCGTCGCTGGAGCACAGGCAGGCGACGGAGGCACCGGACTCGCGGAACGCCGCGGCGAACGCGGCCGGGTCGACGCCCTCGGTGGACGCCGTCGCGATGCCGCCGGCCTGGAACAGGTTGGCGGCGAAGGTGGTGCGCCCGGTGTGCGCGGAGGCGGTGCCGATCGAGGCCAGGAACAGCGCCGGACGGGCGCCGGTGGCCGCCAGGTGGGCGTCCGAGCGGTCCCGCAGCGCCTCGTACGCCTCGGCGCGGCGCACCCGCGGCAGGCCGCCGGTGTGCCCGGCCGGAGCCGGTTCGCGGACCAGCGGCTGCTCGTCCAGGTGCGGGAACTCGCTGACACCGGTGACGGGTTCGCGCCGCTTGGCGAGCTTCGCGGACCGCTCCGCCCAGGTCGCGGCGATCCGGTCGCCGACCAGCCCGGACGCCAGCGCGGCCTGCTGGCCGCCCGCCCGTTCGATCTCCTGGAACCAGGCCCAGGCGGCCTGCGCCAGCTCCTCGCCGAGCTGCTCGACGTACCAGGAGCCGCCGGCCGGGTCGATCACCCGGGACAGGTGGGACTCCTCCAGCAGGATCGACTGGGTGTTGCGGGCGATCCGGCGGGCGAAGGCGTCGGGCAGGCCGAGGGCGCTGTCGAAGGGCAGCACGGTGACGGCGTCGGCGCCGCCGACCCCGGCGGCCAGGCAGGCCACCGTGGTGCGCAGCATGTTCACCCACGGGTCGCGGGCGGTCATCATCACCCGGGAGGTGACGGCGTGCTGGCGCTGCGCCGAGGCCTCGGCGGAGCCGCCGGACACCTCGGCGACGCGGGCCCAGAGGCGGCGCGCGGCGCGGAACTTGGCGATGGTCAGGAACTGGTCGGCGTCGGCGGCGTAGCGGAACTCCAGCTGGCCGAGCGCGGCGTCGACGGAGAGGCCGGCCGCGGTCAGCGCGCGCAGGTAGGCGACGCCGGTGGCGAGCGCGCAGCCCAGCTCCTGGGCGGGGGAGGCGCCGGCCTCGTGGTACGGCAGGGCGTCCACGGTGAGGGCCCTGACGTTCGGGTAGCCCTCGGCGCAGCGGGCGGCGAGCACGGCGGCCTCGGCGAGCAGGGCGTCGGTGCGGTCGGCGGAGCCGGTGCGGGCCTGGAGGCCGAGCGGGTCGGCGCCGAGGTTGCCGGCGGCGGAGGCGGGGGAGACCTCGCGCTCCTCGTACAGCCCGAACAGCCGCTCGGCGGCCTCGGTGAAGTCCGGTCCCGCGTCGAGGGCGACGGCGGCGAGGTCCAGGTACACCCCGTCGAGCGCCTCGGGCAGGGCGGCGACGGGCAGGCCCGCGTCGCCGAGCTCCAGCCAGAGCGAGCCGACGCCGTGCTCCAGGTCGGCCAGGACGGCCTCGTTGGCGCGCCGGCGGTCCGGGTCGGCGTGCCGCTGCCGTACGTCCCACCCGGCGACGGCGGAGCCCTGCGGCCGGCCGCCGCGGACGAACGGCGGGAAGCCCGGGTAGCCGGGCTCGACCGAGGTGTTCTCGGCGGTGTACAGCGGGCGGGCGCGCAGCCCGTCCTGGAGCGCGGTGGTGAGCGCCTGCTCGGCGGCGGCGCCGTCCTCGGGCCGGGCACCGGACTTGCGCAGCACGCCCTCGACGAGCTGCTGCCACTGCTCACGGTGCGCGGCCGGGAACTCGGCGGCGAGGGGGAGCCTTTCGGGCGGGACCTTCATGTCCGCAGGTTAGCGCCCGTTAGCGGAGCGGAAGGAGGGTCGTTAAGTGTGACCTTGTTCTCGATTTGGCGCGCTTTCGGCCCGTGGCCAGCACTCCGTCCGGCGGGGAGTGCCACGAGGCGGGGGCCGGGGCCCGGCGGAGGGTCGGCGGGCCGCCCGGAAGTGCCCTGGATCAGGGGGATTGCGGAACCCCGCCCCTCATCTATTAAGTTACTTCGAAGAAGGCGGGTGGGGACGGCATCCCCCGTACGGCCCCGCCCGTCCTTCGCCGTCCCCTGCGCGTCCCCCGGCGCGCCCTGCGGGTGTCCCGGCCGGTCGCCCCCCCGATCGGCCGAATGAACGTGCGAATGCCACTCGGACGTTCCTCCAGTGTCACCGCACGTCACCGCACCTCCCCGCCCGTCCCCCGAAGGAGTGCCACCTCGATGGGAAAGCGCCGTAAGCCCAGCCCCCCGAGCCGGGCCCGCATGGCGGTCCTCACCACGGCGATGGCCGGCGGTGCGGTGCTCGCCGCCGGCACCGCCCACGCCGAGCCGACCCCGAGCCTGGCCTCCGTCAAGGAGCAGGTGGACAAGCTCAACGAGGAGGCCGAGCAGTCCGTCGAGCAGTACAACGGCTTCCAGGAGAAGCAGCAGAAGCTCCAGGGCGAGGCCAACCGGATCCAGGAGAAGGTCGCCCGCGGCCAGGAGTCGATGAACGAGCTGCGCACCCGGCTCGGTGCCGTCGCCGCCGACCAGTACCGCAACGGCGGCATCGACCCCTCCGTCCAGCTGATGTTCGACTCCGACCCGGCCGGCTACCTGGAGCGCGCCTCGGCGCAGAACCAGGCCGCCGGCACCCAGACGGCCCTGCTCAAGCAGGCCCAGGACGAGCAGCGCAAGCTCGACCAGGACCGCGCTGAGGCCACCGCCACGCTCGCCCAGCTCGACTCGGTCGGCACCGAACTGACGGCGAAGAAGCAGCAGATCCAGGCCAAGCTGGCCCAGGCCCAGGCCACCCTCAACAAGCTGAGCGCCGAGGACCGCGCCAAGGTCAACGCCCAGCAGGCCGCCGACAAGGCCAAGGCCGAGGCCCAGCAGGCGGCCGCCGCCGACCGGGCCTCCCGCTCGGCCGCGCGCCCGGACATGAACACCCCGGCCCCGCCGCCGGCGGCCGCCAGCGGCCGGGCCGCGGCGATCGTCCAGTTCGCCTACGCCCAGCTCGGCAAGCCGTACCAGTGGAGCTCCACCGGCCCCAACAGCTTCGACTGCTCCGGCCTCACCGGCGCCGCCTACCGCGCGGCGAACGTCAAGCTCTCCCGGATCTCCCAGGACCAGTGGAACGACGGCCCGCGGGTCGCCCGCTCCGACCTCCAGCCCGGTGACCTGGTCTTCTTCTACCCGGACATCCACCACGTCGGGATCTACATCGGCGACGGCAAGATGATCCACGCCCCGCGCACCGGCAAGAACGTCGAGGTCCTGCCGATCTCCGCGATGCCTTACATGGGTGCCGTCCGCCCGTAACGGCCTCCGCCCGTAACGGCCTCCGCGCGCCGCACGCCTCCGGACGGATCGCCGACGACCCGTCCGGAGGCGTTCCGGTAGCTCGTCCGGAGGCGCCCCGCGGCCCGTCAGAGGCCGAGGACCTCCAGCTGGGCGTCGGTGTCGTTGGTGCCGCCGACGTACAGGGTGTGGCCGTCGGGGCCGACGGCGAGGCCGTCGAGTGCCGACTCCTGGGGGGCGAGGGAGTCGGCGGTGTCGACGGTGGCGGTCGCGGTGTCGACGGAGATGACCGCCGTGGTGCCGGAGGAGTCCTGCTGGAGCAGGTAGAACCGGCTGCCGTCGGCGCTCAGCCGCGGCGGGACGTCGCTGCGGACGGGGACGGTGCGGATGCTCCGGAGCAGGGTGTCCGTGGCGGGGTCGATCAGGTCGAGCGTGCCGCCCGAGTTGGGGCCGGTCGCGAAGAGCCGGCCGCCGTCCCGGGTGAAGGCGAGCCCGTTGTCGCCGTTGGTGGCCGTCCCGGGCACCGTCCGGACGAAGGTCAGCGTGCCGCCGGCCGCACTCACGTGGTACAGCCCGGCGCCGCCCCCGATGTACAGGTCCCGGCCGTTCGGGTGGAGCGCCGGGGCGCCGGTGTTCAGGGCGGGCAGCCCCACGGTGGGGCCGAACTGCCGCTGCGCGGTGCCGAAGGCGAGCACCCGGGCCTGCCCGCCCTGCCGCCAGGCCGACGGGCCTTGCTGGACGAGGTACACCTCGGAGCCGTCCGGGCCGACGACGAGGCCGCTGACCAGGCCCTGGGACCAGCCCGTCGGGCGTGGCTGGTCCGGCAGCGGGACGGTGGCGAGCACGGTCGGGCCGCCGGTGGCGACGACGCTGAGTTGCAGGCCGTTCACCACGTACAGGCGCGAGCCGTCCGGGCTGAGCGCCGACTGCGGGGAGCCCTGGGCGGCGCCGAGCGGGGCCGTGCCGGTCACCTGGCCGGACCGGGTGTCCACCGCCCGCACCACGAGGTTGCCGTCGGAGTCGGTCGTGACGACGTAGGCCGTGGCGCCGTCCGGGCTGACGGAGGGCAGCGCCTGGCCCGAGCCGACGGTGACGACGCCGGGGGTGCCGGACACCGGAGCGGACGCGGCCCGGGCGCTGCCGCCGGCGAGGACGAGGGCGGTGGTGGCGGCGAGCAGAGTGACCCGGCGGAGGGCCTTCGCGCGCTGACTGGCTGACATCAAGTCCCCTTGTTCGTCCGTGTGTTGAGATGGCGAGGGGCAGGCTAGCGGACTACGGTGGACGGGTGGTGGACAGTCAGGGGGCGAATCTTCCACCTGAGCTGTGGCGCCCCGCGCCCCGCGCCCGCCCCGCGCCCCGCGCCCGCTCCGGAAACCACTCCCGAGGAGACCAAGTGAGCCTGCCCGAGACCGTCGTCCGGCTGGACCCGAACCCCGAGGACTACGCCTACACCTTCGGTGGCCGAGCCCCGCTGGTGACCGTCCGGCCCGGCACCGTCGTCGAACTGACCACCGAGGACTGCTTCGGCGGCAAGGTGCGCGGCACCGGCGACCTGCCCAGCCAGGTCTGCGTCTTCCCGTACCTCAACCCCGTCACCGGCCCGATCGCGGTGGCCGGCGCCGAACCCGGCGACCTGCTCGCGGTGCACTTCGTCGAGATCACCCCGGCCCGGGAGCACGGCGTCTCCAGCACCTTCCCGCACTTCGGCGCGCTGACCGCCACCCACAGCACGGCGATGCTGCACGCCCCGCTGGAGGAGCGGGTCTGGGTCTACGACCTGGACGTCGCGGCCGGCCTCTGCCGCTTCCGGGCCCGCGCCGGCGAGTTCACGGTCGACCTGCCGCTGGACCCGATGCACGGCACGGTCGGCGTCGCCCCCGCGGCCGGCGAGGTGCTGGCCTCGATCACCCCTGGCGCCCACGGCGGCAACCTGGACACCCCCGAGATGCGGGCCGGCACCACCGCCTACTTCGGCGTCAACGTCGAGGGCGGCCTGCTCGCCATCGGCGACGGCCACGCCCGGCAGGGCGAGGGCGAGGTGTGCGGCACGGCCGTCGAGGCGGCGATGCGCACCACCGTGATCGTCGACCTGGTCAAGGGCGGCGGCCCGGCCTGGCCCCGGCTGGAGAACGACGACTTCCTGATCAGCACCGGCTCCGCCCGCCCGCTGGAGGACGCCTTCCGGATCAGCCAGCACGACCTGGTCGGCTGGACCGGCGGACTGCTCGGACTGGACCGGCTCGACGCCTACCAGCTGGTCAGCCAGGCCGGCCTGGCCCCGGCCGCGAACGTCTGCGACACCAACTACACGATGGTCGCCAAGCTGCCGAAGCGGGTCCTGGGCCGCGCCCGCGCCTACGACGGCCTGCACGACCGGCTCCGGGAGGCGGCGGCGGCGTACCTGCGGCACCGGTGAGGCGGCCGCGCGCCGCACCCCTTACGGGTGCGGCGCGCAGGCCAGCAGGTACGGCAGGGCCGGCACCGCCGGAAGCGTCAACACCCCGATCCGCCAGGACAGTTGGCGCCGCCGACCGCCGCCGGGCCGGGCCAGCCGGTGGACCCGGGCCAGCACGCCGGTGGAGGCGACTCCCCAGGTGCCACCGGGAGTTGTCCCCGAGACCGCCAACGCGCAGAGCGCCGAGGCCAGTTCGCTCCGGGACACCTCGGCCAGCGCCGCGTCGTCGGCTGCCATCTCCAGCAGCAGCGCCACCTCCGAGCGCCCCAGCCGGGCCAGCGGCAGGGGGCCCAGCAGCAGCGCGAAGGTGTCGACGGGCAGGCGGAAGAGGTGGTGGCGGCCGCGGATGTGCCCGTGCTCGTGGGCGACGGCCGCGGCCAACTGCCGCTCGTCCAGCAGCCGCAGCGCGCCGCGGGACAGCACCACCCGGGAGCGCCGTCCGGGCAGGCAGTAGATGGTCGGGTGGGCGTGCTCCAGCACCAGCGCGCCCCAGCGCCGGTCCCGTACGGCGACCACGTCCAGCACCGCCCGGTGCCGCCGCCGGGCCCGTCCGGTCCGGGCGCCGACGGCGGCCAGCAGCCCGGTGAGCAGGGCCCCGGCAGTGGCGAGCAGCCACCAGTCGTGGGTGTGCGGCAGCACCGGACCGGTCGGTTCGAGGTGCGGGAACAGGCCGATCAGCCCGGCCGGCTCGTGCGCGGCGGGCTCGAAGGCGTGGTGCGCCGCGAGCACCAGGGCGACCGTGAAGGAGGCCATCAGCGCCAGCCACAGCGCGACCCCGAGCAGGGGGCGGGTCTGGAGCCGGGCCTGGACCCGGGCCGAGCCGGCCAGTCGGCGGGGGAGCAGCACGCCGGTCGCGGCCAGGTAGAGGCCGAGCAGGGCGAGCGTCACTCGGCGTCCCGGGCCTTCACCAGTTCGAGGGCGGCGAGCAGGGCGGACGCCTCGTCCCCGCTCATCCGGTCGACGAAGTGCAGCAGGGCGCCGGCCCGGTCCGTGGTGGTCTCCAACGCCTGGTGCATCAGCTGGGCGGTGTACGCCTCCCGGGTGCAGGTCGGCTCGTACACCCACGCGCGGCCGACCTTGTCCCGGCGCAGCCAGCCCTTGGTGTGCAGGATGTCGGCGACGGTGGTCACGGTGGTGTACGCGACCGGGCGCTGCTGCTGGAGGTCGTCGACCACCTCGCGCACCGTGGCCGGGCGCTCCCAGTCCCACAGCCGGTCCATGATCTCGGCCTCGAGATCGCCGAAACCCCGTAGCACCGCCCTCGTCTCCCTCGCCGCACCGACCGCCGGCGCCCTTCGCCCGCTGGAACGCGGCCCATGCTACGGAACGCACCGGGCGCCCGCCCCCGGGTGAGGGGGGCGGGCGCCCACGGATTCCGGGCGGTGCCCGGGGGGTGCTCAGGTCGTGCTCGGCCGGTGGTCGAAAGGTGCCCGACGTGCCCGACGCGTGCCCGAACAGAGGAGCAGAGGAGCGGTAGGGACAGGCGAGCGAGCGGGACGGCTCAGGACAGCCGCCGCCCCAGCGGCACCTTGGAGCGGGTGAACAGCGCCGCGAGCAGCCCGGCCACCACCGGCAGCACCAGGACCACCAGCAGCAGCTCCCCCCAGGGCGCGGCGAGCAGCATCCCCTTCGAACCGAACCCGCTGGCCCGGGACTTCAACAGCCCCACCGCCGGGACGAAGCCGTTCACCGCCCCGAGCAGCGCCCCGAGCAGGGCGATCAGCGCGCACTGCAGTCCCGCCATGGTCCGGCGGATCCGCGGCGGTGCGCCGACCGCGGCCAGGGTGGCCTGGTCCTGCCGGGAGTCGGCGGCCGCGAGCCCGGTGGCGATCCCGGCCGCGCCGAGCACGACCAGCCCGGCGAAGCCGCTGAGCGCGAGGGTGAGCGCGTCGCCCTTGGGCTGGTAGCCGCGTTCGACGTCCAGCTCGGCGTAGTGGTCCAGCCGGGCGGCGGCGGCCGCGGCCCGCTGCTGCGCCTTGCGGTCGGGCGGGGTGGCCGGGCGCCAGACGGAGCCCTGGGGTGCCGAGGCGAGGCCGAGCCTGCTCAGTGCGGCGGTCGACAGCAGGCCCTGGGCGTAGCGGGCGGCGTCCGGGTTGTCGACCAGCACCGCGTCCACCGGGACCTCCTGGAGGTCGGGCTTGGGGACCTGCCCGGGCTGCAGCGGGGCGCCGCCGCCTCCGCGCAGCAGCAGTACGGCCTTGCCGTCGGCGCCGATCAGCGACCGGTCGAAGACCAGCAGCTTCCCGGCGGCCAGCGCCTGTTCGGCCGTGCGGTCCCGCACGTCGAAGAGGTTGTGCAGCAGGGTGGCGTCCCCGGTGGCGAGGTGCGGGATGGCCGCGAGGTGGCGCATCTCCACCGGGCCCTTGAGGGTGACGGTGCTGGAGCAGTTGTCGCAGAACTTGTAGACGGCCTGGCCGACGTCGGCGCGCGGGCCGAGCCCGGACAGCTGCTTCTCCACCTCGGCCGGCAGCTGGGCGGCCTGCGGGCCCTCCCGGTGGCTGATCAGCTGGACGGCGCCGTACGGGGCCTCCGGCCGGTAGTCGCGCCGGTTCTCGGCGTCGGTGCTGGTGCTGTACACCCCGATCGCGACGGCCCCGGCCACGGCGGCCATCACCGCGGCGACGGCCGGTGCGGTGCGGGAGCGGTTGCGGGCGGAGTCGCGCAGCGCCAGCCGGGGGCCGAGCGGCAGCCGCCCGGCGAACCGGCCGAACAGGGCGACCAGCAGGGGGGTGCAGGCGAGCAGTCCGAGTTCGGCGAAGACCGAGCCGAGCAGCACGGTGAGGGTGCGGGCGTCGTAGGTGCTGACCACGGGCGCGCCGTGCTGGACGGCGCCCGCGCCGTACATCGCGATCGCGCCGCCGCCGAGGAGCAGCGCCACGCCGAGCACGGTGACCAGGCGGTTGGGCGCCCGGACGGTGTCCCGGCCGGTGAGGCCGGCGGTGACGCTGCGCCGGGCGGCCTGCCAGGCCGGCAGCGCGGCCGCGAGCAGGGCGGTGATCACACCGATCCCGGCGATGGCGAGCAGGTCCACCGGGGGGAGGGCGAAGTGGCCGAAGCGGGCACCGCCGACCTCCTCGATCACCGACCGCAGCGCGGCGACCAGCCCGGTGCCGACGGTCACCCCGAGGACCGCCCCGGCCAGGCCGAGCACCAGGCCGCCGCCGAGCACCACCGCGCCGATGTGGGTGCGCCGGCCGCCCGCGGCGCCGAGCAGCGCGAGCTGGCGGCGGGAGCGGCGGGCGCCGACCGCGAAGGCGGGCCCGGCGAGCAGGGCGACCTCCAGCAGCCCCATGCCGGTGACGGTGGCGACCACGACCTTGGTGCTGTTGCCGCCGGCGGGGTCGCGGTAGACGGTGGAGTCCCGGTAGTAGGGGACGGCGCCGTACGGCGGCGGGTCGAGCGCGACGGCCCGCGCGGTGAGGGTGTAGCCGTGGGCGTTGAACGACTGGACCGTGGCCCAGTCGAGGGCGGCCCCGCCCGGGAGGTGCACCAGCCAGGAGCCGCGGTTGGTGCGGCCCTGCCCGGGGGCGGGCTGCCCGGGCTCCGCCGCGGCGGCCAGCTGGTCGAGCAACTCGCCCGGGCGGGCGATGAGTTCGACCCGCTTGAGGTCGTCCGGGTGCTCCACCAGGCCGGTGATGCGGAAGGTGGTCCGCTCCAGTCCCTGGACGGTGGTGTCGCTGCCGAGCCGGAGCCCGGAGTTGTCCAGGAAGGCCTGGGTGACGGCGACTTCGTGCGGCGCGCCGGGCGTGCGGCCCTCGACCAGGTCGGCCCGGCCGCGCCAGACCGGGTCGCCCAGGTCGGCCTCGGCGGTGAGGGTGCGGACCAGGCCCTCGGGCGAGCTCGCACCGGTCTCCGGTCCGGTCCGGACGGGGGTGAGCGCGCTGCCGGGCGGCAGCAGCGAGCCGACCAGGGCGGTCGGGTCGGTGCTCGCGCCCTTGAGCTGCTCGGGTGTGGGCTGTTGGCCGGGCCGCGGCTGGACGGCGAACGCGCCGTCCTCGGCGACCGGGGCCTGTTCGACGGCCTGGCCCGGGCTGAGCGCGGTGACCAGCGCGTCCGCGCCGCCCACCACCCGCTCGACCCGTTCGGCGGGGGACAGCTGGCCGCTGCGGTGGACCACGTCGGCGCCGGTGACGCCGAGCACGGGCAGGGCGATCATGGCCACGATCAGGGCGCTGCGCCCCTTGGCCCGCAGGGCGTCGCGCCGGGCCATCCGCAGCGCGACCTTCCACGCTCCGAACCTCATCGGGCCACCTCGCCGAAGGAGTTGGCGGTGGAGTCGTCGAGGGGCTGGGAGCGGTGGACGGCGGCCCGGCCGCTGCCGGAGCGGCGTCCGACGCTCTCGGAGGCGACCGAGCCGTCCCGCAGGTGGACCACCCGGTCGGCCCAACTGGCGTGTGAGGCCTCGTGGGTGACCATCATGGCGGCCGCCCCGGCGTCGCAGCGGGCGCGCAGTACGGCGAGCACGGCGTCGCCGGTGGCGGAGTCGAGCGCCCCGGTGGGTTCGTCGGCGAGGACGAGCCGGCGCTCGCCGATCAGGGCGCGGGCGATGGCGACGCGCTGCTGCTGTCCGCCGGACATGTCGTCGGGGAAGCGGTCGGCGAGCTCGCCGATGCCCATTTCCTCCAGGGCGGCGAGGGCCTCCCGGCGGGCGGTGCGTCCGGAGACGCCGTCGAGCTCGCGCGGCAGGGCGATGTTCTCGGCGGCGGTGAGGGCCGGGATCAGGTTGTAGTCCTGGAAGACGTAGCCGACGGAGCGCCGCCGCAGGTCGGCGAGCTTGCCCCGGCCGAGGCCGCCGAGGGTGACGCCCTCGACCAGCACCTCGCCGCCGCTGGGCAGGTCCAGCCCGCCGGCCAGGGTGAGCAGGGTCGACTTGCCCGAGCCGGAGGGCCCCATCACGGCGACGAACTCGCCGGCGTGGACGGTCAGGTCGACCTCGCGCAGGGCGTGCACCTCGGCGGCGCCGCGGCCGTGCACCCGGGAGACCCCGGCCAGCTGCAGGACGGGCGCGGGTCGGCTCGGATCGATGTGGGACATGGTTCCCCCTCGTGAGCTGTTCAGCTGCATATGTCGGTGAACTATATATGCCGGTGGAGGATGAGCAAGTCGCGGCGGATTTGGTCAAGGTTCTACAAAGCTGTCGAAGATCGGCCGAAAAGGTGACTCGGGGTCGCCGCGCCGGGTCTATGCTTTGGGAGGTTTGAAAAGGCACCTCGTTCGGTGAGGCGTCTTCACGGACACAGGCCACTGACCCGACGACGTCGAGAGACGCCCAGGTTCAGGACAGGTCTTCCCGAGTTAAGGGTTGACCCCAAGTGGCTTCCGGCCGATCCGGCTGGACACGCCGTGGAGTGCCAAAGCTCTGACGAGTTGGGGTGTACCGGTCCTCGAAGACCGGTGTGCTCCTTGCCGTGTCGTGATGCGGCGCACAGACGGTGCGCCCCCGACCGGGAGGAGGCGAGAGACATGGACTGCGATAGTCCGGGCCACAGTAGCCCCTGCCCCCGCATGCTCTCGAACACCTCCGGCACGCGGTAACAACCTTCCCTGCGCGTTCACCCGAAGCTTCGTCCTGCGCTCAACCATGCCCGGACGCAAGCCGCTTGACGCGTCGTCAGCATCATCGTGCCCGCACGGCCGCCGCCGCTCAGCGTCGCCGTACGGCGTGGATGCCGTGCGCCCGCAGGGAGGTCCGCCGCTGCGTGCCCCCTGACGCCCCCTCAAGGTAGGGGGAGGGAGGCCCCGCCATGACCAACGTGATGCTGGACCCGAAGATCCCCACGGTCCCCACCGCTCCCGCCGCCACCGCTGCGACCGCCGCCGCCAGGTCCGCCGTCCTGGACGACGCCCATGTCGGCGACATCAAGGGTGCGCTCGGCACCATCCGGCTCGACGACACCACCCCCCGCCACGGACTCTCCGCCCGGCTCAAGACCCTGCTGGCGATCGTCGGCCCCGGCCTGATCGTGATGGTCGGCGACAACGACGCGGGCGCCTTCTCCACCTACGGCCAGGCCGGCCAGAACTACGGCACCCAGCTGCTGTGGACGCTGCTCCTGCTCGTCCCGGTGCTGTACGTCAACCAGGAGATGGTGCTGCGCCTGGGCGCGGTCACCGGTGTCGGCCACGCCCGACTGATCCTGGAGCGCTTCGGCAAGTTCTGGGGCGCGTTCAGCGTCATTGACCTCTTCCTGCTCAACGCCCTCACCCTGGTCACCGAGTTCATCGGCGTCACCATGGCGGCCGGGTACCTGGGCCTGCCCAAGGTCCTCTCCGTGGTGCTGGCGGCGGCGATCATCATCGCCTCGGCCTTCACCGGCTCCTTCCAGCGCTTCGAGCGGGTCGCCATCACGCTCTGCGTCGGCTCGCTGCTGCTGGTGCCGATCTACTTCATGGTCCACCCGAAGACCTCGCAGATGGCCCACGACTTCGTGGTGCCGCAGATGCCCGGCGGCGCCGGCCAGCTCGCGGCCGTCATGATGGTCATCATCTCGATCGTCGGCACCACCGTCGCCCCCTGGCAGCTGTTCTTCCAGCAGTCGTACGTCATCGACAAGCGGATCACCCCGCGTTTCATGAAGTACGAGAAGGTCGACCTGTGGATCGGCATCGCGATCGTGATCATCGGCGCGGCCGCGCTGATCGGCCTCACGGCGGCGGCGTTCGCGGGCACCGACGGCTTCGGCCAGTTCTCCGACACGGCCGCCGTCGCCAAGGGCATCGAGGACAAGGCCGGCCACCTCGCGGGCGTGCTGTTCGCCATCGCCCTGCTGGACGCCTCGATCATCGGCGCCTTCGCCGTCTCGCTCTCCACCGCCTACGCCATCGGCGACGTCTTCGGCATCAAGCACTCGCTGCACCGCGGGGTCAAGGGCGCCAAGGGCTTCTACGCCGTGTACGCCGGACTGGTGGCCGTCGCCGCGACGATCACCCTGCTGTCCAACGGCTACACCCAGGGCCTGATCACCCAGTTCGTCCAGGTGCTGGCCGGGGTGCTGCTGCCCTCCGCCACCGTCTTCCTGCTGCTGCTCTGCAACGACAGGGCCGTGCTCGGCCCCTGGGCCAACGGGCCCCGGACCAACGCCTTCACCTCCACGGTGGTCGGCGTGCTGGTGATGCTCTCGCTGATCCTGACCGCCTCGGTGGTCTGGCCGGACATCAGCTCGGACGCGATCCTGTGGATCATGGGCGGCTGCGGCGTGATCGGGGTCCTGGTCGCGGGCTACTTCTTCACGGCCGGCCGCACCGGCACCAAGGAGGACCCGATCGACCGCACCGGCCGGGAGGACTGGCGGATGCCCCCGCTGGAGACCCTGGGCCGGCCGGTGATGTCCACCGCCCGCAAGGTCGGCATGGGCGCCCTGCGCGCCTACCTGCTGATCGCGATGGTCATGGTCATCATCAAGGTCGTCCAGACCGCGCTCAACCACTGAGCCGCCGAGCGGAGCCCGTACGGACGGGTGGCGGGCAGCGGCTCGCCACCCGTCCGTTCCTTTGCCCGCGATCCCCCGGCCCGCGTTGCCCGTGTTCCCCGTGTGCTCCGTACGGCCCGTACTACCCGTGTTGCCCCGTTTCCCCGTGAATCCTCTGGAGGAGGTGCCGTCGTGCACACCCTGACCACCGTCGAGTTCCTGGTCCGGCTCGCCACCGGCGTCGCCTGCGGCGCGCTGATCGGCATCGAGCGCCAGTGGCGGGCCCGGATGGCCGGCCTGCGGACCAACGCCCTGGTCGCCGCCGGTGCCACCCTGTTCGTCCTGTACAGCGAGGCGGTCGGCGACACCGGCAGCCCCACCCGGGTCGCCTCCTACGTGGTCTCCGGTATCGGCTTCCTCGGCGGTGGCGTGATCCTGCGCGACGGGGCCGGCGTCCGCGGCCTCAACACCGCCGCCACGCTGTGGTGTTCGGCCGCGGTCGGGGTGCTGGCGGCCTCCGGCAAGCTGGAGCTGGCCGCGCTCGGCACCTTCGCGGTGCTCGCCGTCCACCTGGTGCTGCGCCCGGCCGGCCGACTGCTCGACCGGTCCCCGCAGTCCGGCAGCGACCCGGACTCCACCACCCGGGCCACCGTCCACGTGGAGTGCGACCGCAAGTCCGAGACCCACATCCGGGCCCTGCTGCTCCAGGCCCTGACCGCCTCCGGCCTGGCCCCGACCGGCCTGCGCGCCCGCCGCACCGAGCAGGGCGACGCCACCAGCCTGCGGGCCACCGTGGCGATCACGGGCCAGGTGGCCCCGGCGCTGGAGCAGGTCGTCAGCCGGCTCTCGCTGGAGCCGGGCGTCCGGGACCTGCACTGGCACCTGGACGACGAGTCGGACGAACCGGGCAGCCCCGCGCTCGCCTGAGCACGCCTGAGCACGCCGGGGGAGCCGAGGTAGTAGAACGGAGGGACCGTCACGCGTACCCTCCGGAGGCCGTCCGATGCTGAGAGCCGACCCCGAGCACGGGCCGTTGGTGCCGATGCTGCTGGTGCTGACCCTCGTGACCGGGGTGGTGGACGCGGTCAGCTACCTGGAGCTCGGACACGTCTTCGTCGCCAACATGACCGGCAACGTGGTGTTCCTCGGCTTCGCCCTGGCCGGCGCCCCCGGCCTGTCCGCCACCGCCTCGCTGGCCGCCCTGGCCGCCTTCGTGCTCGGCGCCCTGGCGGGCGGCCACCTGGCCCGCCGCCTGCCCGGCCACCGGGGGCACCTGCTGACCGCCGCCGTCGCCGGCCAGGCGGTGCTCGTCGCCACGAGCACCGTCCTGGCGGCCGTGCTCGGCCACGGCTCCGAGCCCGCCCGTTACACCCTGATCGGGCTGCTCGCCCTCGCCATGGGCGGCCAGAACGCGGTGGTCCGCTCGCTCAAGGTCCCCGACCTCACCACCACCGTGCTCACCATGACCATCACCGCCCTCGCCGCGGACCGCACCGGCCCGCGCCGGCTCGCCTCGACGGTGTGGATGTTCGCCGGCGCCCTCCTCGGCGCCGTCCTGGTCCTGCACGCCGCCGTCCCGGTCGCCCTGGGCCTGGCGCTCGCCCTGCTGGTCGCGGTCGCCGCCCTCACCCACCACGCCGCCGGGCCCGTCCCGGCCCCGGCCTGGACGGCGCGCCGCTGAGGCCGCGGCAGCTCCCCCGGTCTGCCTGCCGCCGGACCGGTCCGGCCGTTCCCGTCCGGATCCTGCTGCCCACCTCCCCGGACGGACGGACAGACGGACGGTCGCGTTCGAGGCCGGGCCCCTTTCACTCCTCCCGGCGGTGCCCGGCGCGGCCGCTCCAGAGCGGCTCCAGCCGGGCCCACTCGGCGGTCCAGCCGGTCTCGGCCCGGCGGTTGAGCGCGCTCAGGCGCAGCCGCAGCGCGAAGGCGATCAGGGCGGACAGGGCGAGCAGTGCACCGGCGCCGGTGCAGGCCGCGGAGACGGCGAGGGCGGTGCGGTCGAGCGGCGGATCGGTGGCGTTGCCGGCCGGATCGACCCAGACCTGGACGACGCCGCCGACGGTTGGTGGGCCGGAGGCCTCGACGGTGCCGGTGTGCGGGGTGGCCCCGGGGTAGGTCCAGGCGGCCTCGACCTCGATCCGGTTGCCGTAGCCGCCGGAGAACCGGCTGGTGGGAGCCGTGCTGCGGTTGGGTTCGGCGGTCACCACGGCGTCGATCCGGTGCAGCCGGGTCAGGTCGGTGTCGGCCTGCGGGGCGGTGGCGCGGAAGAGCAGCAGTGCGCCGCCGACGGAGAGGGCGGTGGCCAGCAGCCCGCCGACGACGGTGAGCAGCCAGGCGCGGGCGCGGGACCGGTCGAGCGGGCGGGCCAACGGTTCGTGCCGGGCACCGAAGGCCCGCCGCAGCTGACGGCCGGTTCGCTGCGGGAGCGACGCCGACCTGGCCGGGCGGGGTGTGCTGGACACGCGGGATCTCCTCAAGGACGCGGGCGCGTACGGGGTTTCGTTACCCAATCTCCACCCGACCGCCCCCCTCGCACAAGACCGGGGTTCGCTCCTGGTGCCGGCCGTCCCGGTTCGACCCGATTCGCCCTGGCCGGGCCCGGTCCACCCGGGACGTTCGGCCCTCGGCAGCGACCGCCGGGCCGGGCAGGCTGGAGTCCGGCCGCGCCCTCCGTGCCTGGGTGCGGCCCCGGTCCGGTGACCGTGGGGGTGCCGGGCCGTGGTGCGGCGCAGGGGGCGGTCGTGGGGCCGCCTCCTGCCCGCCCCTGTCGAGGAGTTGACGTTCCACCAGGTCAGCGGCTTGTTCTCGCCGGATATACACTCGGTGTATATCCGGGGTGTATGGTCCTCCGCATGAGTGTTCCTTTGACCCTCCTCGGCCTGCTGGAGCGGGAGCCGAGCCACGGCTACGACCTCAAGCGCGACTACGACTCCTTCTTCGGCCGGGGCAAGCCCCTCCCGTACGGCCAGGTCTACGCGACCCTCGGCCGACTGGCCCGCGACGGCAAGGTGATGGCCGGTGAGGCCGAGCCGGGCGACGGGCCCGAGCGCAAGCGCTACGTCATCACCGAGACCGGGGCGACCGAGTTCGAGACCTGGCTCCAGGAGCCGGTCGCCCCCGAACCCACCCTGCAGTCCGTGCTGTTCACCAAGGTGGTGCTGGCCCTGCTGCTCGGCCGCGACGCCGAGCTGTACCTGGACACCCAGCGCAGCGCCCACCTGCGCCGGATGCGCGAACTCACCGAACTGCGCCGCACCGGCGCCCTGGTGGACGCCCTGCTCGCCGACCACGGCCTGTTCCACCTGGAGGCCGACCTGCGCTGGATCGACCTCACCGCCGCCCGGCTGGACGCGCTCGCCGCGGAGGTGCGCGGATGACCGCGGTCATCGAGGCCCGCGACCTCGCCCTCGCCTTCGGTGAGACGCCCGCCCTGCGCGGGGCGAGCCTGTCCGTCGGGGCCGGCGAGGTGCTCGCCGTCATGGGCCCCAGCGGCTCGGGCAAGTCGACGTTACTCCACTGCCTGGCCGGCATCCTGGTGCCCGACGCCGGCGAGGTGCTGTTCGAGGGGCAGCGCCTGGACCGCATGAACGAGGCACAGCGCAGTGCCCTGCGCCGCGACACGTTCGGCTTCGTCTTCCAGTTCGGCCAGCTGGTACCGGAGTTGACGGCCGAGGAGAACGTGGCCCTGCCGCTGCTGCTGAACGGCGTCCGCCGTGGCGCGGCGCTGGCCCAGGCCCGCCCCTGGTTCGCCCGGCTCGGCCTGGACGGCCTGGAGCAGCGCCGCTCCGGTGAGCTCTCCGGCGGCCAGGCCCAACGCGTGGCGCTGGCCCGGGGGTTGGTGGCCCGACCGCGGGTGCTGTTCGCCGACGAGCCGACCGGCGCGCTGGACTCGCTGACCGGCGAGCAGGTGATGGAACTGATGGTCGGCGCGGCCCGCGAGCAGGGCACCACCGTCATCCTGGTCACCCACGAACCGCGGGTCGCCGCCTACGCCGACCGCGAGGCGATCGTCCGCGACGGCCAGGCCCGTACGCTCTCCGCCGGGCCGGTGGCCCCGTGATCCGCTTCGCGCTCCGACTGGCCGTCAGCGGCGGCCGGGAGGCCGTGGCCCGGCTGCTGATGATCGCGGCGGCGGTGGCGATCGGGGTCGGGCTGCTGCTGTCGGTGCTCTCCAGCATCAACGCGATCGACCGCACCAACGCCCGGCAGGCCTGGATGAACACGGGTGCCAAGGGGGCGACCGCGGCGGCCCCGGCGGACCCGCTCTGGTGGCACGCGCGGATGGACTACTACCGGGGGGCGAGCGTCTTCCGGGCCGAACTCGCCCCGACCGGTCCCCACCCGCCGCTGGTGCCCGGACTGAGCCGGCTTCCCGCGCCGGGCGAGTACTACGCCTCCCCGGCGCTCGCGAAGCTGCTGCGCGAGACCCCGGCCGTCGAACTGGGCGACCGCTTCCCGGGCCGCCAGGTCGGCACCCTCGGCGAGGACGCGCTGCCCTCCCCGGACACCCTCGCGGTGGTCATCGGCCGCACCGCCGACGAGGTCCGGGCGATGCCCCGGGCCACCACCGTCACCAGCATCGCCACCACGCTGCCCACCGACTGCGAGTACGACTGCTACGGCGCGGGTGTGCACGGCGACGCACTCGTCCTGGTGCTCACCGTGGTGGCCGCCGCGCTGATCTTCCCGGTGCTGATCTTCATCGGCACCGCCACCCGGCTGTCCGCCGCCACCCGCGAGCAGCGCTACGCCGCGATGCGGCTGGTGGGGGCCACGCCGGGCCAGGTGTCGGTGATCTCGGCGGTGGAGTCCGCGGTGGCGGCGGCGGCCGGCACGGTGCTCGGGTTCGGCCTGTACTTCGCGTTGAAGCCGCTGGTGGCCGACGTGCCGTTCACCGGTGACCGGTTCTTCGCCGCCGATCTCTCCCTGAGCCTGCCGCAGGCCGTCGGTGCGGCGGTGGGTGTGCCGCTGGCGGCCGCGCTCGCCGCCCGGTTCGCCCTGCGCCGGGTCACCGTCTCGCCGCTCGGGGTCTCCCGCCGGGTCACCCCGAAGCCGCCGAGCCCGTGGCGGCTGGCACCGCTGGTGGCCGGTCTCGCCGAGCTGGGCTACTTCGTCGGCGACCATCCGAAGACCACTGACGGCCAGTCGCTGGCGTACCTGAGCGGCTTCGTCCTGGTCATGCTCGGCCTGGTGATCGCCGGTCCCTGGCTCACCATGGCGACCGCCCGGGCGGTGGCCCGGCGGACGGGTCGGCCCGCCTCGCTGATCGCGATGCGCCGTCTGTCGGACGACCCGAGGGCGGGCTTCCGCTCGGTCGCCGGCCTGGTGCTGGCGCTGTTCGTGACCACCGCGACCCTGGGCATCATGAGCACCATCAACGTGAACCGGGGCTCGCTCGACGGCGCTCCCGAGGTCCGCAAGGCGGTCGTGGCCACCCCGCTGCTCGGCCCGGAGCGATCCGCCGCGCTCCCCTCGGTGCCCGACGGGGTGCTCGCGCGGGCCCGGGCCGTCCCGGGCTTCGAGGGGATGGCACTGCTGCACGACAACCCCGCCGGGATCGGCGCGTCGCAGTACGGCCGGGAACGGATCGTGCCCGTCCTGGTCCGCTGCTCGGAACTGGCGCAGATCCCCGCCGTCGGCCACTGCGCCCCCGGGGCCGTGGTCGCGGCCGTCGACCGGAACGGCGTCCTGGACCTCCAGGCGCACCCGGAGAAGGAGTGGCCGGCGGCGCCGCTCTCCGCCGAGGAGGCCGCCGCCCTCCCGGTGTTCATCGTCTACGCGACCACCGACGACTCCCCGGCGGCCAAGGAGCAGCTGCGGACCCTGTTCACCGAGGCGTTCCCGGCGTACGTGACCAGGATGGCCGACGACTTCTCCGCCGAAGGGCAGAAGAAGCTCCAGGGCTGGCGGCAGCTGGCGAACGTGGTGCTGCTGACCACCCTGCCGGTCGCCGGGTGCAGCCTCGCGGTGAGCGTGGTCGCCGGACTGTCCGACCGCAGAAGGCCGTTCGCGATGCTCCGGCTGAGCGGCGCGCCGCTGCGGCTGCTGCGCCGGGTGGTCGGACTGGAGAGCGCGCTGCCGCTGCTGGTGGTCTCGGCGCTCGCGATCGGGACGGGCTTCGCGGCGGCGGCGATGTTCCTCAAGTCCCAGATGGACTACGCCCTGGTCTCGCCGGGCCTGACGTACTACGGACTGACCGGCTTCGGCCTGGCCGCCTCGCTGGGCATCATCGCCTCGACCCTGCCGCTGCTGCGGCGGATCACCGGACCGGAGGCCGCCCGCAACGGCTGAGCGCCGTCGGCGAGTTGACCATCCCGCCGGTGGCCCTTCTGCGCTGTTGCCCCGTCGTCCGCGCTCTCAGCGGGCGACGGGGTAGCCGTGCGTCGCGGCCCGCACCGCCGGGGCGTACCGCGGCAGCCAGCTGCCGAGCACCAGCGCGGACGGGTAGAACATCGGCTCCGGCAGCGCGTCCACCGGGAAGCGCTCCCACCCGGCGCACGCGTGCGGCTCGGTGACCACGGCCTCGGCCAGGCTCGGCGGCGCCAGCACGGCGGCGGTCAGCCGGGGCCGGCCGAGCTCGTGGTCCAGGTGTACGGCGAGCACCCGCATGTGCTCGGCCGGCAGCACGATCCCGGTCTCCTCGGCCAGTTCGCGGGCCGCGGTCCGCTCGAAGGACTCGCCCGGGTCGACCTTGCCGCCGGGCAGGCTCCAGGTCGGCGGCTCACCGGCCGTGGTGCGGCGGCCGATCAGCACCCGGCCGTCGCCGGTGGGCACGATGACCCCGGCGCCCAGCATCGGTGCGACGGGTCCGGTGGGTACGACGGGTCCGGTGGGTGCGGTGGTCAACTCGCGTCCTCCCTCGTGGTGCCTGCCGATGTCGGGCCTGCCGGTGTCGGGCCTGCCGTCGTGGTGCCCACCCGTGCGGGGCCTACCAGTTGCCGCGCTCGTAGTCCTTGAGGAAGCAGCCGTACAGGTCCTCGCCGGCCTCGCCGCGCACGATCGGGTCGTACACCCGGGCCGCGCCGTCGACCAGGTCGAGCGGGGCGTGGAAGCCCTCGTCCGCGAGGCGCATCTTGTCCGGGTGCGGCCGCTCGTCGGTGATCCAGCCGGTGTCGACGGCGGTCATCAGGATGCCGTCGGACTCGAACATCTCCTGGGCGCTGGTGCGGGTCAGCATGTTCAGCGCGGCCTTGGCCATGTTGGTGTGCGGGTGGCCGGCGCCCTTGTAGCCGCGCTGGAACACGCCCTCCATGGCGGAGACGTTGACCACGTACTTGCGGCGGGACGCGGAGGCGGCCATCGCCGGGCGCAGTCGGCTGATCAGGATGAACGGCGCGGTGGAGTTGCAGAGCTGGACCTCCAGCAGCTCGACCGGGCCCACCTCGCTGACGGTCTGCACCCAGCTGTTGGTGGGCGCGAGGTCGGGCACCAGGCCGCCGGCGTCGATCGCCGTTCCGGCCTCGATCCGGGCCGGGGTGGCGGAGCCGGTGACCAGCGCGAGCGAGGTGACGTCCTCGGCGGCCAGCCGCTGCTCGCCGCCGCCCGCCTGCTGGGGGAGGGCGGGCAGGTCGACGCTGCCGCTGTTGAAGCGGCCGATCGTGGTGGCCTGCGGCAGTGCGCCGGCGGGCAGCGGCGCGGACTCGGCGTTGACCAGCTCGCGGTAGGACTCCGGCGGGCGGCGGACGGTCTGCGCGGCGTTGTTGATCAGGATGTCCAGCGGGCCGTCGGCGGCGACCTCGTCGGCCAGGGCCATCACCTGGGCGGGGTCGCGCAGGTCGATGCCGATGATCTTGAGCCGGTGGATCCAGTCGGCGCTGTCCGGCATCGCCGTGAAGCGGCGGATCGCGTCGTTGGGGAAGCGGGTGGTGATGGTGGTGTGGGCGCCGTCGCGCAGCAGCATCAGCGCGATGTACATCCCGATCTTGGCCCGGCCGCCGGTGAGCAGCGCGCGCTTGCCGGTGAGGTCGGCCCGGGCGTCCCGGCGGGACCGGTTCAGGAGGGCGCACTTCTGGCACAGGTTGTGGTAGAACGCGTCGACCTCGACGTACCGGGTCTTGCAGGTGTAGCAGGAGCGCGGGCGCTCCAGGATGCCGGCGATCTCGGTCGTGGTGACGGTGGTCAGGCCGAAGGCGCCGGCCGTCTCGTCGTCGATCCGGGTCGGTGCGCCGGTGGCGGTGCGGGCGGTGACCTCGCGGTCGTTGGCCGTCTTGCGGGCCCGGGTCTCCTGGCGGCGGCGCTGCTTGAGCGTCCGGAATATGCCGCCGACGGCCTGGCGCACGGTGATCGCGTCCGGGTGGTCGACGTGCAGCTCGTCGAGCTCGGCGAGCACCTCCAGGCAGAGCCGCAGCCGCTCGGGGGCGAGGCCCGGACCGTAGTCGATCTCCTCCTCGCCTTGACCCTGCTCGATGTCCATCTGCTCGATGCTCACGCCCGCTGCTTTCCCGATCGCCCCGCCGTTACCGCCTGAATGCTACGGGAGTGGCCCCGGCCGGGGCGAAAGCCGGAAGCGGGAGCCCGGCCCCGCCGGGCTTTGGAGGATCGCACATGTCTACGCGCGGAGCATTGATCATGCTTTGTGTGCACACCCAGCAATGGTGTTCGAACTGGCTTTTGTCCCCACCCTCACGGAGAATCGAATGCTGGGTGCCGGGCGCCCGAGTGCGCCCCGGCGGCATCGCCGCAACCGCACCCGAGGTGTACCTTCCCCCAGCCGGAGAGCCCCCTTCATGCGCTTCCTGAACGACCTCAAGCCCTCGTACGACCTGACGTACGACGACGTCTTCATGGTCCCCAGCCGTTCCTCCGTGGGCTCCCGGCAGGCCGTCGACCTCTCCTCGAACGACGGCACCGGCACCACCATCCCGCTGGTCGTCGCCAACATGACCGCCATCGCCGGCCGCCGGATGGCCGAGACCGTCGCCCGCCGCGGCGGCCTGGTCGCCATCCCCCAGGACATCCCCACCGAGGTCATCGCCGAGGTCATCTCCTGGGTCAAGCAGCGCCACCTGGTGGTCGACACCGCGATCACCCTCGCGCCCGGCGCCACCGTCGCCGAGGCCCTCTCGCTGCTGCCCAAGCGCGCCCACGGCGCCCTCGTGGTGGTCGAGGACGGCAAGCCCGTCGGCGTGGTCACCGACTCCGACTGCCAGGGCGTCGACCGCTTCACCAGCCTCGCCGACGTGATGTCCCGCGACCTGCTGCTGCTCGACGAGGGCCTCGACCCGCGCACCGCCTTCGACAAGCTCACCGAGGCGCACCGCAAGCTCGCCCCCGTCGTCGACGGCGAGGGCAAGCTGGTCGGCCTGCTGACCCGCAGGAACGCGCTGCGCGCCACCCTGTACACCCCGGCCGTCGACGCGAACGGCAAGCTGCGGATCGCCGCCACCGTCGGCATCAACGGCGACGTCGCGGGCAAGGCCAAGGCGCTCATCGACGCCGGCGCCGACGTGCTCGTCGTCGACACCGCGCACGGCCACCAGGAGAGCATGATCAGCGCGCTGCGCGCCGTGCGCGGCCTGGACCCGCAGATCCCGATCGTGGCCGGCAACGTGGTCTCCGCCGCCGGTGTCCGCGACCTGGTCGAGGCGGGCGCGGACATCCTCAAGGTCGGTGTCGGCCCCGGCGCGATGTGCACCACCCGGATGATGACCGGCGTCGGCCGGCCGCAGTTCTCCGCCGTCCTGGAGTGCGCCGCCGAGGCCCGCCGGCTCGGCAAGCACGTCTGGGCCGACGGCGGCGTGCGCCACCCGCGCGACGTCGCCATGGCGCTGGCCGCCGGCGCCTCCAACGTGATGATCGGCTCCTGGTTCGCCGGGACCTACGAGTCCCCGGGCGACCTCCAGACCGCCGCCGACGGCCGCCAGTACAAGGAGAGCTTCGGCATGGCCTCGGCCCGCGCGGTCAGCAACCGCACCGCCCAGGACTCCTCCTACGACCGGGCCCGCAAGGCGCTGTTCGAGGAGGGCATCTCGCACTCCCGGATGTTCCTCGACCCGGCCCGCCCGGGCGTCGAGGACCTGATCGACTCGATCGTGGCCGGCGTGCGCAGCTCCTGCACCTACGCGGGCGCCAACACCCTGGAGGAGTTCCACGAGAAGGCGATCGTGGGCATCCAGAGCGCGGCCGGCTACGCCGAGGGCAAGCCGCTGCACTCCAGCTGGGCCTGATCCGGCTGCCCGGTCTCGCCCGGCTGCCCGGCCTGGTCAGCCTGCGGCGCCCGCTGGGCTGATCGGCCCGGCGGGTTCGCCGAGCCGGTTGGGCCCGTCCGCGTCCGTACCGTCGGCCGTCCGGTTCCTCGCTTCGGGGAGCCGGGCGGCCGCGGCCGTTCCGGGGCCCGCCCCGCCCTCGTGCCGCTCGGCGTCCGCTGCGAGCGCGGTGCGTCCGGCACGGTCGTGGGCGCTGCGGTCGCCGTGGTCGCCGTAATCGCCGTACGGCACCAGCGGGAGCAGCAGCGCGTGGCCGAGCAGCCCGACGGAGCCGTCCAGCATGGTGGCGAAGGCCTGGGCGGCGGTCGGGAGCCCGCGCAGTTCCCAGAGCGCCTGGACGGCGGACCAGGCCCCTTCCCGGGCGGCCTCGACCGACCAGGCGCCGAGCAGGTGGGTGAGCGGTTCGGCGCACCCGGGCAGCTCGGACCCGGGCAGCAGCTGCTCCCGGACCACCGCCTCCACCTCGGCCAGCACCCCGTTGATCCGGTGGTAGTCCTGCTCGACCCCGGCCGGTGCGCAGTCCCGGCGGCGGCACAGCTCCACCACCGCGAGCGGCAGGTCGTGCTGGATGTGGGCGTTCATCCCGGCCAGCGCGAACTGCAGCGGGTGCACGCCCGGGTGGGCGCGCAGCGCGAACAGCGGCCGCCAGCAGGCGGGCGGCTCCTGCCCGGCCGCGTCGGCGGCCACAGCCAGCAGGTACCGCCCGGCGAACAGCGCGTCCAGCTCGGCCACCGCGGGCGGGTCGGTGAAGTACCCGTCCGCGAGCCGGTCGCGGACCGCCTCCGTGACGGTGAGGTAGAGGCGGTTGAACACCGCCACCCCGTCCGCCAGGGGCAGGGCCGCCGCGATCTCCCGCAGCCGTCCGGCCACCTCCTCGACCGACGCCGGCGTGCGGGCCGCCATCGTGGCCGCCGTTGCTGCAGAGCCTGTTGCGGTACCGGGCATGTGCCACCCTCTGATGCCGATCGTGCACTGATCGCATCATCGTGACAGCGTGGAGGTAGGCCCGGTGGTCGCGGCGCGCGTCCGCGGAGCCCGTGTCACACGTTCAGGCCGCCCCCGCCGCAATCGGGTGCAGACTTGATCGTTGCTTTGCGTCGACTTTACCGATGCCCCACCTCCTGTCATGATCCCGAACGTGATCAACCGTCGTACCCTGATCGCCGCGCTCGCCGCGGCCCCGGCCCTCAGCACCCTCGGCGCCGCCGTGGGCAGCACCCCCGCGAGCGCCGCCGACCAGTACCCCTCCAACACCGCGCTGTACGCCGACCCCAGCCTGGTCGAGGGCGTCGACTACGGCCGCCGCTACCGCCGGCACCTGATCGACGACCAGAGCCCGCAGGGCCGTCCGGCCTTCATCCGGACCACCGTCGTCGCCCCGCACGGCGGCGGCATCGAGGGCGGCACCTCCGAGCTGTGCCTGGCCGTCGCCGGCTACCACCCCGCCGACCTCGCCCCGATCCCGGCCGCCGGGCCGGTCCACGACTTCTGGATGTTCGAGGGCCTGCGCCCCTCCAACAACAGCGCGCTGCACGTCACCTCGACTCACTGCGACGACACCGTGGTCCGGGCGATGTGCTCCGGCAGCCTCAACGTGCTCTCGCTGCACGGCTGCACCACCGGCCAGGCAGGTCTGGAGGCGGGTGCCCGGGCCGTGCTGGTCGGCGGGCTGAACTCCACCTTCCGCCAGTACCTGATGGAGGAGTTCGGCGCAGCGGGCATCCGCGCCGTCACCGCCTCGGGCGAGGAGGAGATCGCCGGCATCTCCCCGGAGAACATCTGCAACCGCAGCATGCTCGGCGCGGGCGCCCAGTTGGAGCTGACCACCGAGCTGCGGGTCGCGATGTTCGCCCCCGGCAAGAACACCCGGGCCGACCGGGCGGCCAACACGCTGCCCTTGTTCTGGAGCTTCGCGACGGCCGTCCGGACCGCGATCCAGCGCCTGGAGGCGACCCAGCCCATCCTCTGAGCGGACACGGGGCCGGACCGCACCGGCCCCGACCCCGACTGTCACCGGTCCGGGCCGGTGCGCCGGCCGTCAGCCCAGCTCGTAGGCCAGCACGTAGGTGTGGGCGCCGGACGCGTCGACGGCCAGCCGGAACTCGCCGGTGATCCCGGCGAGCTCGCCCGCCCCCGTGCCCGGCACCACGCGTATCGTCACACCGGTGGCATCCCAGGCCGCGTGCTGCAGCACGAACGAGCCCTTGCGTCCGTCCAGTTCGCCCGTCACGTGCTCCACCGCGACGTACGAGGCCGGCCCGCCCGAAGCGTCGCCGACGGACAGCATCCGCACCTCGCCGCGACCGCTCAGCCCACCCGTGAAGGTCTTGGCGATCCGCACCCGCCCGAACGCCGCGCCCTCGCGCTGCTCCGTCTCCACCGGCTCGAACGCCGTCACCTCGAACGACCCGCTCGCCTCGGCCATGGCACGCTCCCCTCGTCGGTCCTCACACGCCGTCGACACGCGCCGCCCGGCACGTACTCCGACCCGTACGGTCGACTTCCGGCGACCGTGTGTGAAGCGTTGCACACGGCACTGACAATCGCGTCCGCCAGCGGCCTCCCGCGCTCCCGTACTTCCGGCGCCCGTGCCTCAGTGGTCCCAGCGCAGCGCCAGCAGCGCCGCGTCGTCCGCCAGCCCGGCGTCCCCGACCCAGCCCCGGACGTCCGCCAGCACGGCGTCCAGCAGGTCGGCGGGGCTGCTGCCGTGCAGTCCGGGCAGCCGCTCCGCCAGCGGGTAGAACCGGCCCCCGGAGTCCCGGGCCTCGGACACCCCGTCGGTGTGCAGCAGCAACAGGTCGCCCGGGCCCGGTTCGAAGCGGCTGGCCGAGTAGTCCTCCCCGGTCAGCTCGCGCAGGCCCAACGGCGGCGCGGGGACGGTCGGCGCCAGCTCCTCGACCCGGCCCGCCCGGCGCAGCAGCGGGGGCGGGTGGCCGCAGTTCACCACCCGCACCGGTTCCCGGCCGGCCGGCACGTCCAGCAGCAGCGCGGTGGCGAACCGGCCGTCGCCCGGCCGCGCGGTGAGCGCCGCGTCCAGCCGCTCGGCGAGCCGCCCGGGGTCGGGCTCGGTGCGGGCCGCCTCCCGGAACACCCCCAGCACGTCGGCGGCCGTCTCCACCGCCGGGAGCCCGTGGCCCTGGACGTCGCCCAGCAGGATCCGCACTCCGAAGCGGGTCTCCACCACGGCGTACAGGTCCCCGCCGATCCGGGCCTCGGCGGTCGCCGCGACGTACCGCACGGCCAGCCGCAGCGGCCCGATCCGTTCGGCGGGCGGCCGCAGCAGGGCCCGCTGGGCGGCCTCGGCCACCGTCCGGACCTGGTACAGCTGCCGCTCCCGGGCCGCCACCAGCACCACGCTGGCGGCACTGGCCAGGGTCGCCGCCAGCACCGTGACCGGCACGCTGATCCGCACCGAGAGCGGCAGCTGGGTGTTGTCGGACTCCAGCGCGCCGACCGCCAGCAGCGCCGCCGCGCCGACCAGCAGCGGCACCCGGGCCTTGCGGGTGGTGGCCCCGAAGAGCACCGGGGCCACCGCGAGCAACGGGGACAGGGTCGCTCCGGGGCCGAGGGCCAGGGCGGCCACCACCGCGGCGACCAGCAGGACGAGGGCGCCGTACAGCAGCAGCCGGGTCCGCCGTGGCAGGTGCAGCGGCGGAAGCCCGTCCGGGCCGTCGGCGCTCACGCGTTCTCCTCCAGTGGTCGGGAAGCTCCAGGCCCCAGGGCCTGTCCCCTGGATCCTTTGGATCCTTTGGATCCTTGCCGGGTCCGCCGGAATCCAGGAGACAGGCCCGAGGGCCTTCGAACCACTTTCCCCGCCCTGCCCCGGGTCAGCACCTCGGCGCGGGGGCGCACCGGCGGCGTGCCGGTGCTCGGACCCTCCCGGCACCTCACCGCCGGGGCGGACGGGGCGCGCACCGGGCCCTGTCCGGCAGGGCCTAGGCTGGGCCGGGAGATGAGACGCAAGAACCGCCGCCCGGCCTCCCCCCTCCCGCAGCGCCTTGGCGTGGACCCGGTGCACCTGCGGCTGCCCCTGGAGGGCGACTGGCCGACCGTCCGGGAGCACCTGGTCGAGCGGCTGCCCGCGGTGGCGGCGGCGCGGATCGACGCGGCGCTGCGCGCGGGCGAGATCGTCGGCGAGCAGGGCCCGATCGCCCCCGACGAACCGTTTCGTCCCGGCGCGCACCTGTGGTTCTACCGGGACCTCCCGGCGGAGGTGCCCGTCCCCTTCGAGCTGGTGGTGCTGCACCGCGACGAGCACCTGGTGGTGGTCGACAAGCCGCACTTCCTGGCCACCACCCCGCGCGGCCGGCACGTCATCGAGACGGCGCTCTGCCGGTTGCGGCACGCCCTCGACCTGCCCGCGCTCAGCCCCGCCCACCGGATCGACCGGCTCACCGCGGGCCTGGCCATGTTCGTGGTCCGCCCCGAGGACCGCGGCGCCTACCAGACGCTCTTCCGCGACCGGCAGGTGCGCAAGGAGTACCGGGCGATCGCGCCGTACGACCCGGACCTGGCACTGCCGCGCACGGTGCGCAGCCACATCGTCAAGGAGCGCGGGGTGATCGCCGCCCGGGAGCTCGACGCGCCGCCGAACAGCGAGAGCCGGATCGAGCTGCTGGAGCGCCGCGACGGCCTCGCCTGCTACGGGCTGCAGCCGCTCAGCGGGCGCACCCACCAGCTGCGGCTGCACATGAGCGGCCTCGGAGTGCCGATCCTCGGTGACCCGGTGTACCCGGTGGTGCTGCCCGAACCGGCCCCGGACGACTTCCGCCGACCACTGCAACTGCTGGCCTCGACGGTCGAGTTCACCGACCCGCTGACCGGTCGGGAGCGCCGCTTCGAGAGCCGCCGCACGCTCGCCGCCTGGGACGACCCGTCCGGCTGGGCGGCCGGGGGCTGACCTCCCGCCGGGGGTGCAGGCCACCCTGGCCGATCTCCCGTCGGGGGGAGGGGGAGGGGGAGTGGGCCCCCGGGTCCCGGTCCTAGGTCCGGCCGGCGGTCTAGGACGAACGGAGGGCCCGGCCCCGGTTCCAGGGCCGATCCGCCGCCCGCCCGGTGGCGCGATGGTTGGGCCATGAACGCAGCGCAGCACACCGATTCCGCTCCCGTCGCCCTGGTCACCGGTGCCTCCCGCGGCCTCGGGCTGGCCCTCGCCCGCGCCCTCGCCGCCGAGGGCTGGCGGCTGGTGGTCACCGCCCGGGGCGCGACCGCACTCGCCGGGGCCGCGGCCGAACTGTCCGCCCTGACCGAGGTCGTCGCCCTGCCGGGTTCGATCGTCGACGACGACCACCGGGCCCACCTCGCCGCGGCCGCCGACCGCCTCGGCGGCGCGAGCCTCCTGATCAACAACGCCGGTTCGCTCAACGGCGCCACCGCGCCCGGCGCCGAACCGCTGCCCCGGATGGCCGACTTCCCGCTGCCGGACCTGCTGGAACTCTTCGAGGTCAACGCGCTTGCCCCGCTCGCCCTCACCCAGCTCGTCCTGCCGCAACTGCGCACCCACGCCGGGGCCGTGCTGAACATCAGCTCGGACGCCGCCGTGGAGCCCTACCTCGGTTGGGGCGGCTACGGTGCCAGCAAGGCGGCGCTCGACCAGGCCACCGCCGTACTCGCCCGGGAGGAGCCGGAGTTGCGGGTCTGGGCGGTCGACCCGGGCAGCATGCGCACCGCGATGCTGCAGGAGGCCAGTCCCGGTGAGGACATCTCCGGCGAGCCGCTGCCCGAACAGGTCGCCCCGCTGCTGCTCGGCCTGCTGCACCACCGCACGCCGTCCGGCCGCTACCGCGCCGAGGACCTGGCCGCCGTCCCCGCCCCTGCCCTCGGTCGGAGCGGGCGATGACCACCCTGGCCGCGCTGGGCCTCGATGTGACCGTCCCGCCCGAACTCTCCGCCCGCGAACCGGCGGAGGCCCGCGGCACGGCCCGGGACGGCGTGCGGATGCTGGTCGGCCGGCGCGACACCGGCGCCGTCGAGCACCACCGCTTCACCGAGCTGCCCGAGGTGCTGCGCCCGGGGGACCTCCTGGTGGTGAACAACTCGGCCACCGTCCCGGCCGCCCTCCCCGGCCGACTGCCCGACGGCACCCCGGTCGCGCTGCACCTGTCCTCCGCCCAGCCCGACCGACGGGGCTCCTACCTGGTCGAGTTGCGTCGGTCCGTGCCCGGTGCGGCCGCGGCCTACTACCCGCCGGAGGAGTCCCCGGCCCGCCCGGGCCTGTGCGTCGCCCTGCCGGCGGGCGGCGGGGCCGTCCTGGTGCAGCCCTTCACCGCCCGCCTCTGGTACGCCGAACTGTCCCTGCCCGAGCCCCTGTTGTCGTACCTGGACAGGCACGGCCGGGCGATCCGGTACGGCTACGTGGACCGCGACTGGCCGATCGAGGCCTACCGGACGGTCTTCGCGACCGTCCCCGGCAGCAGCGAAATGCCCAGCGCCGCACGCCCGTTCACGCCGGACTCGGTGGCGCGGCTGGCCGGTCGGGGCGTGCTGGTCGCTCCGGTCACCCTGCACACCGGGGTGGCCTCGCCGGAGGCGCACGAGGCCCCGTACGCGGAGCGATTCCACGTCCCGGCGGCCACCGCCCGGCTGGTCGGTCACGTCCGGGCCGAGGGCGGCCGGGTGATCGCCGTCGGCACCACCGTGGTCCGCGCCCTGGAGTCGGCGGTCGCGCCGGACGGCACGCTCCAGGAGGCGGACGGCTGGACGGAGTTGGTGATCACCCCGGAACGCGGCGTGCGCGCGGTGGACGGCCTGCTCACCGGCTGGCACGAGCCGCGCGCCTCGCACCTGCTGATGCTGGCCGCCGTCGCGGGCCGTCCACTGCTGGCGGCCTGCTACCGCGCGGCCGTGCAACAGCGCTACCTGTGGCACGAGTTCGGGGACGTCAACCTGCTGCTGCCGGACTGAGCCGGTGCCGCGGCCGACTGTCGGTCGCCCGGCCGGCAGGGGCTCAGGCCAGCAGGGTCCGCGCCACGTGGTGGGTGTCCAGGTACTCGCGGACGGCGGTGATCAGCCCGTTCTCGACGGTGAACACGCCCAGGCAGTGGTTCTCGTAGCGGGCACCGTTGGCGGCCGTCCCGACGGCGGTCCACTCGGCCACCGCCTGCGGGCCGTCGGCGAGGACGCCGGTGAGGGTGAGGCTCGGCAGGCCGTCGGAGGCGAAGAGGGTGCCGACCTGGCCGAGGAAGTCGCCGAAGATCTCCTGCTTGCCTCGCCAGGTACGGGAGAGCGCCAGGTCGCCCGGGTAGGTCCAGGTGGCGTCCTCGGCGAACAGGGCGACGGCGGCGTCGAGTTCGCCTGCGGCCAGCCGGGTGACGTACTCGGTGACGACGGTGCGGGCATCGCTCTGCGGCATGGTGGGCTCCTGTGGCTCGTCGTTCCGTCCGGTCGGGCTGCCGGCCGTGGCACCAGCAAAGCCCGGCGGCCGCCCCGGGGGCCAACAACGCCCGCCCCGGGCCGACAACCCGTGGTTGTTCACGCAGGCGGCGGGTAGTCCGGCGGCAGTTCCAGCTCGAACCAGACCACCTTGCCGTCCGTGGTCCGGCGGCTGCCCCAGCGGTGCGCCAGCTCGTTGACCAGGTGGATGCCGCGGCCGCCCTCGTCCTCGCTGCGGGCGCGCCGGATCCGGGGCGTCTCGCTCTCCCGGTCCGCGACCTCGACGGTGAGCACCCGGTTGCAGAACAGCCTTAGCTGGACGGGCGATCCGGCGTGCACCAGGGCGTTGGTGATCAGCTCGCTGGTGAGCAGCTCGGCCCAGTCGGTGAGCGAGGCCAGGCCCCAGGCGGTGAGCGTCTCGCGGGTGAAGCGCCGGGAGTGGGCGACCATCGCGTGGTCGCCGGTGAGCGGCAGGACGGCGATCCGGTCGGCGCCGGCCGGGCGGACCTGCGCCATGATGACGGCGATGTCGTCCTCCTGGGTGCGCCCGGTGAGCCGGGTCAGGACGGCGTCGCAGGTCTGCTCCAGCGAGCGGCGCCGGTCGGCGACCGTGCGGCAGAGCAACTCCAGCCCCTCGTCCAGGTCGTGGCCCCGGCGCTCGACCAGTCCGTCGGTGTAGAGGGTCAGGATGGCCTGCTCGGGGAGGGTGAACTCGACGCTCTCGAACGGGACTCCACCCACGCCCAGCGGAGCGCCGGGCGGCAGTTCGACCAGGTGGGCGTTGCCCTCGGTGTCGGCGACGACGGGCGGCAGGTGGCCGGCGCAGGCGGCGGTGCAGCTGCGGTCCGCCGGGTCGTAGACCACGCAGACGCAGGTCGCGAACTGTCCCTCGCCGAGCGCCGAGGTGGCCTCGTCCAGTCGGTGCAGGACTCGTACCGGGTTGAGCTCCAGGGTGATCAACGTCCGTGCCACCGTCCGTAGTTGGCCCATGGTGGCGGCGGCCCGGATGCCGTGGCCCATCACGTCGCCGACGATCAGGGCGACCCGGCCGGAGGACAGCGGCACCACGTCGAACCAGTCGCCGCCGACCTCGCTCACCACGCTGCTCGGCAGGTATCGGTAGGCCAGCTCCAGGCCGAGGGTGCGGTGGATCTCCTGCGGCAGCAGGCTGCGCTGGAGGGTCAGAGCGGTGTCCCGCTCCCGGCGGTAGAGCCGGGCGTTGTCGATCGCCAGTGCGGTGCGGGCGGCCAGCTCCTCGGCCAGCGAACGGTCCGCCGGTCCGAACGGCGCCGGATTGTGGGTGCGGACGAACTCCGCGCCGCCGAGCACCAGTCCGCGCGCCACCAGCGGCACCATCAGGTAGGAGTGCACCCCGGCGGCCAGCCCCGGCTCCACCCGGTCGGGGGAGGCGACGATCCGCCGCAGTTCCTGCTCCGTCACCTCGGAGACCAGGATCGAGCGCCGGGTCCGCAGGCTCTGCGCGTACACCTCGGCCGACTGCGAGGTCTCGCCGACCTGGTCCGCGGCCGCCGTCATGCTGCCGTCCGGCGCCGACTCGCCGACCGCCACCGCCCGCATCAGCACCGGCCCGTCCCTCGGCACCGGCCCGGGCTCCTCGCCGCCGAGCACCGCGTCGCGCAGGTCCACCGTCACGAAGTCGGCGAAGCGCGGGATCACCACCTCCACCAACTCCCGTGCGGTGCGGTGCAGATCGAGCGTGGTGCCGATCCGGTTGCTGGCCTCGTTCAACAGGCCCAGCCGCTGCTGGGCGGCCCAGGCCTCGTCCAGCGCCCGCTGCCGGGCCGCGGCCGCGTCCCGCTCCCGGGTGAACAGCAGCGCGTTGTCGATCGACACCGCCGCGCGTACGGCCAACTCCCCGGCCAGCGCCAGGTCCTCCTCCTCGTACGGGCGCTCCACCAGCGTCCGGTAGAAGCCCGCGACACCGACCGGATTGCCGCGCGCGATCAGCGGGACGACCATGAACGAGCGCACGTTCTGCTCCCGCACCGCGGCCGTGCGCACCGGATCGTCGGCGAACCAGGCCAGCCCCTCCTCGTCCATCCGCGGCACCAGCACCGGCCTGCGGTGCGCCAGGCTCCACGCGTACGGCGAACCGGGCTGGAACCGGTGCACCCCGCCCAGTCGGGCGATCGGCGCCAGGGTGGAACCGCGCACCGAGTGGAACGCCATCCGCCGCAGCAGCGCCGAACCGTCCGCCGGGGCGCGCGGCTCGCGCTCGCCCCGCACCAGCTCCTCCAGCACCTCCACCACCACCGTGTCCGCCAGCCGGGGCGTCGCCACCTCGGCCAACTCGTGGGCGGTGCGGTCGAGATCGAGCGTGGTCCCGATCCGGGCGGAGGCCGTGTTCACCAGCGCCAGCCGCTCCTGCGCGGCCTTCGCCTCGCGCAACGCCTGCTGCCGGGCCAGCACCGTCTGGTGCTGGCGCAGGTACAGCCGGGCGTTGTCGATCGCGACGGCCGCGCGCGAGGCCAATTCGTCGCCGAGCGTGATGTCCGCCTCCGCGAAGGACTCCCGCTCGCCGCGCCGCGAGTAGACCACCATGCCGAGCGTCGTGCCCCGCGCCACCAGCGGGGTGATCCGCACCGAGCGCGGCCGGTCGCCCAGGAACGCCCGGCGACGGCTCTCGCTGAGCGCGTCGGCCAGCGGCGACAGCTCCCAGGACGGCACCACCACCGTCCGCCCGGTGATCAGCGCCCGGGCGTACGGGGAGTCCGCGGTCAGCTCGTACACCGAGTCCACCGGCAACGCGTCGGCCGGGTACAGCGGATCCGTGGTGGCCAGCGCCAGCCGGCGCACCAGCTGGGCCGCGTCCGGGGCGGGCGGCTCGACGTTGCGCCCGGCGATCAGCGCCTCCAGCGCGAACACCCCGCTGATGTCGGCGACCCGGGGCACCATCGCGTCCGCCAGCTCCCGGGCCGTCTGCCGCAGGTCCAGCGTGGTGCCGATCGAGGCGGTCGCGTCGACCAGCAGCGACAGCCGCTCCTGCGCCCTCGCCGCCCGGGCATCGGCCCGGTAGCGCTCGGTGACGTCGATGATGGTCGCGCTCACCCCGAGCACCCGCCCGCTCCGGTCCGCCAGCCGGAAGTACGAGGCGGACCAGGCCCGGTCCCGCTGCGGATCCCCCGGCGTACGGCCCTGGGTACGGAAGTCCACCACCGGCCGGCCGGTCGACAGCACCTGCCGCATCACCGCCTCGGCCTCGTCCCCGTTGATCCCGGGCAGCACCTCGGTGAGCCGGCGGCCCAGGTGCTCGGGCACGGCCAGACCGTTCGCCACCGCCAGGGCCTCGTTCAGCCGCACGTAGCGCAGACCGGTGTCGAACACCGCCATGCCGACCGGGGACTGGGTGAAGAAACCGTCCAGCACGGCCAGGTCCGCCTGGATCCGGCGCAGCGTCGTCACCTCCGACGCCACCGCCAGCACCAGCGGCTCCCCGCCGGGCCCCCGGACCGGATGGGTCCGGAACTCCAGGTTCACCAGGTGCCCGTCCCGGTGCCGCACCGGGAACACCCCGGACCACTCGCGGCCCGCCAGGATCTCCCGGAACAGCTCCAGCACCTCCGGCCGGTGCTCGTCCGAGGTCAGCAGCCGGGCGGCCTTCGCCCCCACGGCCTCGTCCGCACGGTAACCGAGCAGTGCCTCCGCGTCGCCGCTCCAGTGCAGGATCCGCCCGTCGGCCTCGATCAGCGCCGTGGCGATCGGCACCATCAGCAGGGCGCCGTGCTGCGGCTCCCCCCGGCGTTGCGCGTCATCGTCCACCATGGCCAGAGAACCGCCCGGAGATCGTTCCCACCAGCCCTGCCATCCTCGCACGCAGCCCCCGCGCGCCGCCCCTCGTGGCCGCCGCCGACCCGTGCGAGCGGGCTGTACCCGATCCGGCACCGGGCGTCACCCGCACCCCTGGCTCCCCGCTCACCCGCGGCAACGCTCCGGCAGCCGAACGAAGTTGGGCAGACGTCTGTCGGAGCCCGGGGAACCCCTGCGATCCTCGGACCGAGCCCGCTCACCCACACGCCCCGACGACCTGGAGGAGTCCCCATGCCCGACTTCGGCGGAGGATTCACCGACCCCGACGAGCCCACCGATGACCAGCCCGAAGACCTCTCCGACGAGCCCCCCACCGAGGAAGCCCCCACCCCCAACGACTGACCCCCCATGGCAGGCCCCGACCCCGCACAGGAAGTCAGCCGGTTCGACTTCCTGCGCGGCCTGCGTTCCGGTCGGGCTGCTGTAGTCGCCGTGGGCAGGAGTTGCCCCGTGCCTGTCTGGTGGGTGTGCGTGGGAAGTCGGCGGGTTCGACTTCCTGTGTCGGCCGCGGGACCAGATGGCCTTGCGGCCGAGGGCGGTCGGCTGGTTCGCGTCGGGGCGTCGGCGCGTATGGAAAGTCGGCCGGGTCGACTTCTTGTGTTGGTTGTGGCGGGGCCAAGCGGCCTTCCCGTTCCAGGTGGCTGGTTGGTCTGCGTAGGAGGTCAGCCGGATCGACTTCCTGCGCGGCCTGCGTTCCGGCCGGGCTGCTGTAGTCGCCGTGGGCAGGAGTTGCCCGGCGCCTGTCCGGTGGGTGTGCGTGGGAAGTCGGCGGGTTCGACTTCCTGTGTCGGCCGTGCGGCGGGGCCAGGCGGTTCTTGCAGCCGAGGGCGGTCGGCTGGCTCGCGTTGGGACGTCGGCGCGCATGGAAAGTCGGCCGGGGCGACTTTCCATGGGCCTTGGCCCTGGCGGAGTGTGCATTCGGCGGCTGTGTCCGGGAGGTCGGCGGTTTCGACTTCTTGGGCCGGTTGTAGCGGGGCCAAGCTGCCTTACCTACTCCAGGTGGCTAGGTGGTGTGAGTGGGAAGTCGGCGGGGCCAGGTGGTTCTTGCAGCCGAGGGCGGTTGGCTGGCTCCTGTTGGGGCGTCGGCGCGCATGGAAAGTCGGCCGGGTCGAGTTCTTGTGTTGGTTGTGGCGGGGCAAGGCGGCCGGGTGGGCTGTGTGGGAAGTCGGCGGGGCCGACTTCCTGTGTGGGCGCCCGGTCATGGGGTCTGGGCTCCGGCCTGGGTGCGGCGTTCGGCGTGGCGGGCGGTGAGGGCGAGGGTTGCGCCGAGGAGGCAGAGGGTGGCGGCGAGCAGGACCGCGCGGTCGGTGCCGGTGGCGAGGGCCTGGGCGGCGGCCTCGGGGCCGGGGGTGTGGGGGTGGGCGGAGGAGGCGACGGCGACCGTCGCGGCGACGCCGAGGGCGGAGCCGAGGTAGCGGGAGGTGTTGTTGGCGCCCGAGCCCATGGCCGCGCGGTGGGCGGGGACGCTGCTGACCGCCAGCCGGGCGAGGGCCGCGTTGAGGACGCCGCTGCCGAGACCGGCCACGGCCAGGCCGGGGGCCAGCCGGAGCCAGGAGGAGTCGGGCCCGAGGCCGTACAGTCCTGCCTCGCCGAGCCCGCAGACGAGCAGACCGAGGGCGACCTGGGTGGTGGCCGACAGGTGGGCGGCCAGGCGGCGGGCCTGGAGGGCGGCGACCACGGACAGGCCGGACCACAGGGCGAGTACGCCGCCCGCGGCCAGGCCGGAGAGGCCGAGCACGCCCTGGAGCAGGGTGGGCAGGTAGCTCATGAAGCCGACCAGGGAGAGCCCGGTGAACAGGGCGCCGCCGGTTGCGGCGAGGAAGCCGGGGCTGCGGAACAGGGCCGGGTCGAGCATCGGCTCGCGGACCTTCGTCTCGACCACCGCGAAGGCGGCGAGCAGCAGCACCCCGCCGACCAGCAGTGTCACCACCGGGGCCCGCCCCCAGCCGTCGCGGCCCTCCGCGAGTCCGGCGATGAGCAGGGTGGTTCCGGTGGCGAGGGTGAGCACGCCGTACGGGTCCAGGGCGCGGGGCCGTTCGGCCCGGGACTCGGTGAGGAGGACGGCGGCGCAGGCGGCGACGACGGCCGAGACGACGGCGAGTCCGCCGCCGACCGCCCGCCAGCCCGCCCATTGCTGGATGAGCGCGCCGTAGACCGGTCCGACCGCGATGCCGAGGCCGACGGCCGCGCCCCAGACGCCGAGCGCCCGGATCCGTTGCGGCCCGGCCGGGTGGGCATGGCTGATCAGGCCGAGTGCGGGCGCGAGGACGGCGGCGCAGGCGGCGCCGAGCAGGATCCGGGCGGCCAGGTAGACGGTGCCGTCGGGGGCGAGTGCGGCCAGGGCCTCGGCGGCGGCGAACAGCAGGACGCCGGAGGTGAAGACCCGTTTGCGGCCGTGGTCGTCGGCGGCGCTGCCGGCCGTGAGCAGGAGGGCCGAGATGCCGACGAGGGTGCCGGTGAGGATCCAGGTGCGGCCGGTGGCGCCGAGGTGGGCGGCCTGGGCGGTGGCCGCGAGCGAGGCGGTGGGGGCGGTGTACGCGACGGTGACCAGGGCGGTGGCGGCCGCCGTGACGGCCAGGGTGGCACCGGGCCGGACCGGCCGGACGGGCCAGCGGCCCCGGACGAGCGGGCCAGGCAGTGTGGAAGGGGCAGGCGGTGCGGGGGACATGGGTGTTCCCTCCGGAGGGCGGCCAATGGGTCTGGTGAATGAACCTTCGTCTTGAGTGGGACGCTACCACCGAAAGTCTGTTCATTGAACCCGCATCGGCCGTGGACTACGCTGGCCCGCATGGCGCTGGGAACGGACTACGAACTGCAGGACTGCGCACTGGCCCGCGCCCTGGAGGTGGTCGGCGAGCGCTGGAGCCTGTTGATCGTCCGCGACGCGTTCTACGGCGTGCAGCGCTTCAACGACTTCCTCGTCCACCTGGGCATCCCGCGAGCCGTCCTCACCGCGCGACTCAACGCCCTGGTCGCGGCGGGGGTGCTGCGCAAGGAGCCGTACCAGCAGGCGCCGCTGCGCCACGGCTACCTGCTCACCGAGACCGGCCTCGAACTCTGGGGCCCGCTCTACCAGTTGAGCCGCTGGGGCGGCCGGCACGCGACCCCGGGCGGCCCGCACCACCTGTTCGCGCACCGCGCCTGCGGCACCGACCTCGACCTCATCGGCGCCTGCCCCGGCTGCGGCGGCGGGCCCGTCCCCCCGGCCGAGGTCACCATGCGCCCCAACCCGGCCCAGGCCGACGGTCACCGCGAGGACGCGGTCTCCCGCGCCCTGGTCCGCCCGCACCCGCTGCTCGAACCGATCGCCTCGGCAGCCGCCGCCTCCGCCGCGTAGCGGAGCCCCCCGGGCCCCCGGGCGGTGGGCACAGAGCCGAAGGGGCCGCCGGCAGCGTGCCGACGGCCCCTCGGGTGCGCCCGGATGCTGAACGGAAAATCGAACCTCAGCAGGGCAGGCGGCAGCGTCCGGGCCGCGAAGCGGAGCGGACGAACGCGTGAGCGGGTTGGGTCAGGCCGCCGTGGGTGCGAGGGTGACTTGGTGGCCGAGGCTTTGGAGCTGGCGGACGAGGTCCCGGGTTTGGCGGGCGGTGTTCAGGTGGCGTTGGTGCCAGTCGGCGCCGAGGTCCTGGTAGCGGGCGTCGGAGTCGTTGATCAGGTGCCAGGCGATGACGAGGATCGAACGGGCGACGGCGACCAGCGCCTTTGCGTGGCCTCGGCGTTTGACGAGACGTCGGTATCGGGCGCCGAGGAAGGTGTCCGTGCGGGCGGCGGCGTTCGCGGCTTCGCCCAGCGCACCCTTGAGCCAGGGATTGCCCCGGCCGGAGGGACCGGTGGTGTTCTTGGCCCCGGACTGGATGGTCCTGGGGCACAGCTTCGCCCAGGAGACCAGGTGCTCCGGGGTGGGGAACCGGCTCATGTCCAGGCCGATCTCGGCGAGGATGATCTGCGCGGTCGTCGCCCCGACGCCGGGGATCGCGTCCAGGCACCCGATCATGTCACGGGCTGGCCGTCCTGAGCCGACGGTCAGGGCGCTTTCGTGGCCACGAACCTTGCCGTCGTCACCTGGCGGGCCGGTCATCTCGGCGAGGAGCGCGCTGATGCGCCGGTCGAGTTCACCGAGCTGCTGGGTGAAGTGGTCGACCGTGCCGAGCAGCACGCTGAGGAGGTGGCCGTGGTGGTCCTCGAACTGCCCGGTCAGGGCCTCGACGAGGGCTTCGCGCTTCTTGACCATGCTGCCCCTGGCCAGCTCGGCCAGGGTGCCGAACGAGCGCAGCCACGCCAGGAGTAGGGCGTATCCCTCGGCGTTGGCTTCGAACTGCTCGGATCCCAGCGGGCGTCCGGCCGAGTCGATGGCGGCGGCGGTGTGGGTGTCCTTGTGGGTGTCGACGCCGCCGGTGATCTCGCGGTCCTGGTGTGCGATGGTGGACATCGCCGTCCTCTCCATTGATCCGGGTGGGGCGGCAGCCGCCGGTCCGGCGGGCGGACAGGACAGTGAAGGGGCCTCTGGCCAGGCTCTTATGAAGTCACGCAAGCCGGGCCGGCGGATGCTCACGAGCGGCTCCCGGACGAGGCCGACAGATCCGGTTGAGGACCCGAGGTCAGTCAGAGGTTGAGTCAGACCTGCCCGGGAACCGCTCATGAACATCCTCACTGTCAGGAGTGGAAGCGGACCTCCGGGTCGGCGGCGGTCGGTCCGTCGAGCAGCGGCTGGTCGATGCCCTTCAACTGGAGGTCGAAGAACGCCCCGACGTACCGGCGGGTGAGCTCGACGGCGCGCTGCCCCGTGATGGTGGTCCCCGGAGGCTGGGGCGCGCCGAGCGCCTTGAGGAAGAGCGGGTAGTCGGTGAAGCTGCCGTGGTCGGTGCCGTCGACGGTCAGCCACCGCTTCCAGCCGTCGAGCCGGGGCCAGCTGTCGGTCCAGCTGGTGTCCTCGGCACCGTCGGGCAGCGGGTGGCCGATCATCAGGTAGGGCTTGCCGCCGATTCCGGACTCGGGCACCTCGTAGTCCATGCTGCCGTCCAGATCCACCCCCGCCCGGATCCGGTCGTCGGTCACCAGCGCCGGGACGCTGGCCGCGCCACCGGCGGAGTGCCCGGCCATGCCGATCCGGTCGCGGTCGATCATGCGGGCGTAGCGCCAGGCCGGGTGGGGGCGGGCGGTCAGCTGGTCGATGACGAAGGAGGCGTCCTTCGCCCGGCTCTCGTCCAGGCCTTTCCAGGCCTCGGGGGTGGTGAGCCGGCCGCACTCCACGCAGGGCAGCGTCTGCCCGTCCGGGAAGGTGGTGCCGGTGTTCTCGTAGGTGTGGTCGACCAGGGCCACCACGTAGCCGCGGCTGCCCAGGTCCTCGGCGAGGCTGCTGAGCGAGGCGCGCGGCATGGTGAAGCCGGGGGAGAGGACCACCAGCGGGTAGTGGCCGCCCTGGGGGCGGGCGTCCGTCCTGGACCAGGTCCGGGTGTCGGCCACCGCCTCGGCCGGGACGGTGTTGCCCGGGAGCTTGGCGTCCAGCAGCAGCCGGGCGGCCGCGGCGGTCATGTACGGGGCCGGGCTGCCCGTCCCGGCGTGGGCGGGGTAGTACATCGTGACCATCAGTTGGCGCGGCCCGGCGGAGGGCACCCATGGGTCCGGGCGGTTCTCGTCGACCAGGTGCAGGACCTCCTGCCCGACCGCGAACGGCCCGGTCGGGCGCGGGAGTTCGAGGTGGACGGCGCTCGCCGTGCCGGCGGTGCCAGCAGTGGCGGCGACCGGCGCGGCGGGTGCGGCCAGGGCCGGTGCCGCCGCTGCGACGGACAGGGGCACCGCGACCAGCAGGGCCGCGACCGCGGCGGTGGTGCGAAGTCGGCTCGTGTGTCGGCTCATACGAGCGACGGTAGGTCGCGGGCAGGCGAACTGACGTCCACTCAGCGATGTACTGATCCCTTGCGGGACGGACCCCCGGTAGCCCCTAGGGGATGATCGGTCGGGCCCGCACGAGCCCGCCGGATCCGCCCGGTGCCGGTCTGCGCCAGCCGACCGCCTCCAGGGTAGACCTAGGCGTCCGCCAAGGTGACCCGGGCCCCGGCCCGGACGGCCTCCAGGAAGTCCGCCGCCGCACGGGCGTTGGGCACCGGGAGGGTGAGCGGCAGGCCCGCCGACCGTGTCCGGAGTTCCAGCTCGCCGAGGCCTGACGCCCGGGCCGAGTGCACCTCCGCCCACCGGTACGCCTCCGCCGCGACCAGGGGGTGCGGAGGTCGGTGCACCAGCCCGCCGGCCGTCACCGTCAGCCGCCCCCGGGCGAACCGGACGCTCCCCTCGCTGCGCAGCGCCTCGTGCAGTGCGGCCCGGAGGTGCGGGGACAGGAACTCGTCCGCCTCCCGCGCCAAGCCCTCCAGCCCGTGCAGGTGGGCCAGCACCAGGGGCTCGGCCGCGCCGACGGGCCATATTCGGATCCGCTCGGGCTCCCGCCGCCGCCCGCCGGGGAAGCCGGGGAACCTGGCGGAGGCGGGGGAGTGCTCGACGGCTTCGATGCCCGCCCACGGCAGCAGCCGCTCGCCGGCGCCCGCCCCGACCAGTGCCAGCCCGCCCTCATGGACCCGTACGGCGCGTAGCCCGGGCGCGGACCGTAGGGCGCCGTACCCGTTCGCGGCCAGCACCGCCGCGGCCGCCACCACGGGGGCCGGCCACCACTCGCCGAACGCCAGGCAGACCACCAGTGCCAGGACCGCCGCCACGGTGTCCAGCCATGTCCGCGCCCGCCACGGGACCGGCCGGAACGCCCGGTGCACCTGCACCACCGGCCCGAGCGGACCGGCCGACCTGCGACGGCCCTGTCCGTTCTCCACGAACGGCCACGCCCACCCGGGCGACCACAGCATCGCCACTTCGCCCTCCTCGCCCTCGACGGTCTCCCCAACCGGAACTACGACTCCCGGATGTCGGACCACCAGGATCGATCGCCCACCACCCTCCGGAACAGTGCCAATCGACACCCTTTGGCCCGAAACAGCCGGAGCGTGTCCGGCAGCAGGGGGTGCCGTTCGGCAGGGGCGACCGAAGCGCCGGTCGGCGGGGGAGGCGAGGTGCAGGAGGCGGCAGGAGGCGGTCGCGGCAGCGGGGGAGGCCCCGCCCGTCAGCGCCCGCCCGTGCCGAGCCCGCCCGTCAGCGCCCGCCCGTGCCGAGCCCCACCTGCAGCCGCCGCAGCAGCGCCGTGCCCGCCTCGTCCACCGACCGCCGGGAGTTGGCCAGCACCACCACCCCCACCTGCCGCTCCGGGTCGAACGCGAGGAAGGAGGCGGATCCACCCGTCCCCCCGTTGTGCCACAACTGCAGGTGCCTGCCCTGCTGGGCGTGCAGCCGGTGGCCGAGCCAGCCGAGGTGCGTCCAGGCGGACGGGTTGACCCGGTGCCTGGTCTCCCGGGCGAGCAGCATCGCCGGCGCCAGCGGTGCGTCCGGCTCGCCCTCGGCCGCCAACTGCGCCCGCAGGAACGCCGCGAGGTCGGCCGCCGTCGAGCGGAGCCCGCCCATGCCGGGGAGCGCCGCGAACTCCCAGGACGGCACCGGGCGCCCGGTCGGCGCGTGGCCGGACGCCAGCCGGGCGGACTGGTCGGCGTCCGGCCGCAGGCAGGTGTCCGTCAGCCCCAGCGGTGCGCAGACCTCGCGGTCCACCAGCTCCCCGTACGTGGTGCCGGCCCGGTGGGCGAGGGCCAGCCCGAGCAGCCCGGCGCCGAGGTTGGAGTAGCGGAAGTTGCGCCCGGGGGCGGAACGCAACCGGGTCCGCCCGAGCCCGGAGAGTATTCGCTCGGCGGTGCAATGGGCGTACGGGTCCGCCCGGTCGGGCCGCAGCAGCGCGCGCAGCAGCACGCCCCGGGGCAGCCGGGGGAGCCCTGAGGTGTGGGTGGCGAGGTGCCGGAGCGTGATCGCCTCCCCGCCCCGGGACGGGACGGCCGTAGAGCGGGGCAGTACCTCCGCGAGCGGCTCGTCGAGGCGCACCGTGCCGTCGAGCGCCAGCCGCGCGAGCGCGAGCGCGGTGAACACCTTGGTGACGGAGCCGACGTCGAACAACGTCCGGGCCCCGGGCACTTCGCCCCCCGGACCCGTCCGCCCGGCACCGCGGATCTCCACGGCGCCACCGGCCACCCCGGCGACCACCACACCGACGCACCGCCCCGCCACCCGGTCGGAGGTCTGCTGCACGAGGCGCGCGAGTTCGTTCATGCCCCGACCTTAGGGCCCGGCTTCGAGCTCCCGCCCTCCGGGCGGACGACGGGAGTTCGAGGACGGACCCAGGGCCCGTCAGCAGCTCAGGTTGCCCCCGGGCACGGTGCCGAGGATCTGGACGAAGCTCTGGTACAGGCTGATCCGGTGCTGCATCTGCGCGGTGTTGTTGCCGTTGCACTCCAGCGCGCCGTTGATGCTGCGGATCGTCTCGCCGAAGCCCCGCCCGTTGACCATCGCGTCGTGCGCGGTCATGGTGCCGGGACCGTTCTGGGTGTTCCAGTACCAGAGGCCGGTCTTCCAGGCCACCGCCGGGTCGGTCTGCACCAGGTCCGGGTTGTGCAGCAGGTCGATGCCGAGAGCGTCGCCCGCCGCCTTGTAGTTGAAGTTCCAGCTGAGCTGGATCGGTCCGCGCCCGTAGTACGCGGACTGCCCGGCCGGGCACCCGTACGGCTGCGAAGTGTCGCAGTAGTGCGGGTAGTTGGAGGTGTCCTGCTCGACCACGTAGACCAGCCCGCCGGTCTCGTGGCTGACGTTGGCGAGGAAGGCCGCGGCCTCCTGGTTCCGTACGGTGTCGCTGCCGGTGGCCGCGAAGCCGGGGTAGGCGCTGGTGGCGTCGAGCAGGCCCTGGTAGGTGTAGAAGGGGTTCCGGTTCGGGAACATCCGGTCGAACTGGGCCTGGCTGACCGGGAATCCGCCCGGGTTCGGGGTCGGTGTGGGGGTCGGGCCGGGGTCGGTGGGGCCGCCGCAGGGGCCCTGGTCGGACCAGACCCCGGAGCCCCCGGTGCTCGGCGGTTCGTTCTGGGTCCACCACTTGGCGGTCCAGTTGTGGCTGTTGTACGAGACGGCGGCGCCGCCGGTGTACACGGCGGTCGCGCTCCACGCGGTGCCGCAGGCGGCGGCGCTGGCGGAGGCCGGGAGGAGCACCGCGAGCGCGAGCGCCGTGACCACGGCGGACAGCAGCGCGAGCAGGCGTTTGACTGACACGTCATCACCCCTTGTGCGGTGGGGGCCGCACGTCGTCGGGACCGGGACCTGGTGGGGCAGGGGAGCCGTGGCCCGTGCGGGGGCGCGTCGTGGGGGACGGCCGACCGGGGTGCGGGCCGGTACGGGGCCGACACCGACTCAAGCGGAGTGGTCTATACCTGTCAAGAGGTCCGGCCGAAGTGCCCGACAGAAGTGCCCGACAGAAGAGCCCGGTCGAAGTGCCCGGTCGAACGCCGAAATCCCCCGCCGCCCCTACCCCCCGCCGCCCCTACCCCCCGCCGCCCCTACCCCCCCGCCGCCCCTACCCCTCCTCCAGCGCCGCCCGCAGCCGCGCCGCCACCTCCGCCGCCCCCGCCTCGTCCGGGTACTTCCCCCGCGGCCAGAAGAACCCGCGCAGCCCGTCCTTGGGATTGCGCGGCACCACGTGGACGTGCAGGTGCGGCACCGACTGGCTGATCCGGTTGTTCGCCGCCACGAAGCTGCCCGCCGCGCCCAGCCCCCGCTCCACCGCCGCCGCCACCCGCTGCACCCGCAGGAAGAACGGCCCGACCTCCTCGGGCGGCAGGTCCGCCAGGGTCCGGTGGTGGGCGCGCGGCACGACCAGCACGTGACCGGGGAACAGCGGCCGGCGGTCCAGGAAGGCCACCGCCGCCGCGTCGTCCAGCACCCGGTGCGCCGGTTCCTCGCCCGCCACCACCGCACAGAACACGCAGTCCATCCGTCCATTCAAACCACCGGCGGCCTCCCCGGCACCCCCGCAAACCCGGGTCGGCCCGGCGTCACCCGTCCGGCGGCCGACCGGGTGCGCCCGTGCCCGCACCGGGCGCACGGTACTGCGAGGGGGAGGGGGACGGATCGACGCGGCGCACCCGTGCCGCACGAGGAGGTGGCCCGGATGTCGGGCAAGTTCGAGGTCTACGAGGACACCGGCGGCAAGTACCGGTTCCGGCTCAAGGCGGGCAACGGCGAGATCGTCGCGACCGGCCAGGGCTACGTCAGCAAGGACGCCGCCCACAAGGGCGTCGAGGCCGTCCAACGGGCCGCCGACGGCGCGGCGGTGGTCGACGTCCCGAAGGCCGCCTGACCCGGGCCGGGGCGAGCGAGGGCCCCGCGGCCGGTCCACCCGGACCGGTGGCGGGGCCCACCGGCGCCCGCGCCCACTCGTACCGGCGCCCACTCGTACCCGCGCCGCGCCACTCGTACCGGCGCCGCGCCTACTCGTACCGGTATAGGAGCGCCTCCCGCTCCGTCTGCTCGATCATGTCGATGGTCAGCGAGTCGTCCCTCAGGTGCGACAGCGTGACCTCCGCCGACGTCGGCTGGGCGTCCTTCGCCAGCCAGTTCTCCGGCTTCCAGGCCGAGCCCCGCATGAGCGACTTCGGGCAGTGCGCGTACACCTCCTCCACGGCCACCACGATCGCGCTGCGCGGGGGCTTGCCGACGGCCGTCAGCTGCCGCAGCAGCTCCGGGTCGGTGGAGATGCAGGCCCGCCCGTTGACCCGCAGCGTGGTGTCCCGCCCCGGGACGACGAAGAGCAGTCCGACCCGGCCGTTCTCCAGGATGTTGTGCAGGGTGTCCAGGCGTTTGTTGCCGGTGGCGTCCGGAATGGCCAGGGTGTGCTCGTCGAGCACCGAGACGACCCCGGCCGGGCCGCCGCGCGGGGAGACGTCGCAGCGGCCGGCCGCGTCGGAGCTGGCCACGAACACCAGCGAGGCGCAGGCGATGAGGCGCTGGGCGACCTCGTGGAGGTGGTCCACCTGCTTGCGGCGCGCGTGGTCGCCGGGCTGCTCGTAGACCTCACGCAGCTGGGCCGGCTCGGTGAGGGCACGCGCGCTGAGGGCGGCGAACAGGCTGTTCGGCGCGTCCGGAGCGGGGGTTGACGGTGCGGGAGCTTCCGGTGTGAGGGTCATACCGGGAATCTAACGGAGGGCTCTTCCCGCGCCCCGTCTCCCGGCTTCCTCAACTCTCCGTGAAAGAGTCGCTCCATCCCTCCCCACCAGCGGTTTTCCGCTGATAATGGGGCCAGGGACTCCAGCCAGCCGGAGGTGGTGGCCGTGATCATCAGAATTTGGGCCGGGCAGGTCACGGCCGATCGCATCGAGGAGTTCTGCGCGCACCTGGTCGGCCAGGTGATCCCGCAGTTGGGGCGGACGGACGGGTGCCTCGGCGGTGAGCTGTTGCGCTCGGTGACCGAGGACGGGCACCGGGTGCTCGTGGTCAGCCGCTGGCGCGATGAGGAGGCCCTGCGGGGGTACGCCGGGCCGATGTGGCGGATCCGGCCGGTCTGGTCGGAGGGCGAGTTGCACTACCTCGTGCACCCCCCGGAGGTCACCCACTTCACGCCGATCGCCGCACCCGCCACGCTCTGAGCCCGGCCGGGGCCGAAGGCCCCGGAACGCTCACACCGAGACGGTCATACCGGACGGTCACACCGAGAACGGCACCGAGTGGATCTCGGCCGCCGGGTGCCCGGTCCGTTCGTGGACCCGCTGCACCGCCTCCCTGGACGGCGCCTCGGACAGGCAGTACACCGTGCCGGACTCGGGGTCCGCCCAGGCCTGCTCGAAGTGCACGCCCTCCTCGCCCTCGACCGCCAGGTCGGCCGTGTGGGCCGCCCTGAGCTGCTCCGGCGTGATCCCGACCATCCCGTGGTGGACGTCCATGAACTTCATCGTGCTCGCCTCCGTACCTTGCGAACTCCGCGAACCCCGCGAACTTTCAGAACCTTCCGAACGCTGCGAGTCCTGCGAACCGCGCGGATCCCGCGAACTCCGCAGACCCCGCCGGCCTTCCGGCCCCACCACCAGGGTCACCCTGCGCGCACGGCGGCGCCACCGGCGCCGTACCGGACCCACCGCGCATTCCCCGCGGGGCCGTGAAACAGGCCACAGCGGAACCCTCTCCCTCGGCTCGCGCCCCGCGTGGCACAATGACGTCATCAGCAGTGACGTTCAGCGCACTCCGGGGTCGGTGAAAATCCGAACCGGCGGTTACAGTCCGCGACCCGTCCGCAGCCAGCGGCCGGTTGACCAGGTGAAATTCCTGGACCGACGGTTAAAGTCCGGATGGGAGGCGTGCGCGGGCGGACGAAGAGCAGTACCCGTGGTCCATCACGAACCGGACCGGACCACGGTCAGGTGAACGGCGGGAGAGGTGTCTCCCGGGTCGGGTGAGCGATCTCCCGGCGGTTCCGGCATCCCGGCGACGGGTCGTGTCGGCAGCCCCGTGCACCGGTGCCCGTCCGTTTGTCATCTCCCTCTGCCGCCCCGGAGTCCGCGCCCCAAGCGCGAGGAGACCCGGGTGTTCACCGGCATCATCGAAGAGCTCGGCGAGGTCGTGTCGATCGAGGAGATCGGCGACTCCTCGCGAATCCGCCTCCGTGGCCCGGTGGTTCGTGTCGGTGCGCGTCACGGCGACTCCATCGCGGTCAACGGCGTCTGTCTGACCGTGGTCGACAGTGCCGAGGAACTGGCCGCCGAGACGGGCGAGTTCAGCGCCGACGTGATGGCCGAGACGCTGCACCGTTCCAGCCTGGGCGAGTTGAAGCCCGGCTCCCCGGTCAACCTGGAGCGCGCGATGGCGCTCGGCGCCAGGCTCGGCGGGCACCTGGTCCAGGGCCATGTCGACGCCACCGGGCGGCTGTTGAGCCGCGAGCCCGGCGAGCGCGACGCGGCCGGCAACCTGCGCTGGGAGGTGCTGCGCTTCTCGCTGCCGGAGTCCATCTCCCGCTATCTGGTGGAGAAGGGCTCGATCACGGTCGACGGCGTCAGCCTCACCGTGGTGGAGGCGGCCCGCGACAGCTTCACCGTCAGCCTCATCCCGGCCACCCTCGCACTGACCACGCTCGGCGCCAAGACCCTCGGGGAGAGCGTCAACCTCGAGGTGGACGTGCTCGCCAAGTACGTGGAGCGGCTGCTCGAATCGCGCACCCTCCCGAACCTTCCGCACACCGCACCGGCCGCACGGGCCACGCACGCCGCGGACACCACAGACACCGCGGACACCGCGGACACCGCGGACACCGCACACATCACGCACAGCACGGGGGACAAGGAATGAGCTGGCTCAGCGGAGAGGCGTTCACCGTCCTCGGTGAACACGTGAAGTGGGCCGACATGATCGGCAACCTGTTCGGCTTCGGCGGCCTGGCGCTCGGCTGGCGCCGTTCGGTGTGGAGCTGGCCGGTCCAACTCCTGTCCGGCGTCGTGCTGATCGCCGCCTACCTCGGGGGCCACGTCCCCGGTCTGATCGGCAAGCAGCTGATCGTCATCGTCACCGCCGCCTGGGGTTGGGCGCAGTGGCGGCGCGGGCGCCGTGACACCGGCACCATCTCGGTGCGGTTCGCCAGTTGGCCCGAGCGGGCCGCCCTGGTGGCCGGCACCGCGGTCGGCACGGTCGCCCTGGCACTGCTGTTCACGGCCTACCCCGAACTGTCCTGGAGCCCCTGGTCGGACGCCTACATCTTCGTCGGCACGCTCGCCGCGATGGTGGCCCAGGCACGCGGCTGGCTGGAGTTCTGGTTCGCCTGGATCGCGGTCGACGCGGTCGGCGTCCCGTTCGCCTTCAACAGCGGTTACACCTTCTCGGGCCTCACCTACTCCGTCTACTTCGTCCTGGTGCTGCTCGGCCTGCGGTCCTGGTGGCTGAGCACCCGTGAGCCGCGAGCCACCTCCGCCAACGTCCCGCAGGGAGTCACGGCATGACCGAGAACCAGATCCGGCCCGGCGACGAGCCCGGCACCCGACCCGGCATCGACGGCGGCAGCGGCGCCGAGGAGTTCGTCCTCGACCCGGTCGAGCGGGCGATCGCCGACATCGCGGCCGGCCGCGCGGTGATCGTGGTCGACGACGAGGACCGCGAGAACGAGGGCGACTTCATCTTCGCCGCCTCCGCCGCGACCCCCGAGCTGATGGCCTTCACCATCCGCTACAGCTCCGGCGTGATCTGCACCCCGATGACCGGTGAGGAGCTGGACCGCCTCAAGCTCCCGCCGATGACCCAGGTCAACGAGGACCGCAAGGGCACCGCCTACACCGTCTCGGTGGACGCCCGCGAGGGCGTGGACACCGGCATCTCCGCCGCCGACCGCGCCCGCACCGTCCGCCTGCTGGCCTCGCCCGGCACCGAGCCGGGGGACCTGACCCGCCCGGGCCACGTCTTCCCGCTGCGCGCCGTCGACGGCGGCGTGCTGGTCCGCCCCGGGCACACCGAGGCCACCGTCGACCTGGCCCGGCTCGCCGGGCTGCCGCAGGCCGGCGTGTGCGTCGAGGTGGTCAACGACGACGGCACCATGGCCCGGCTGCCCGAGCTGGTCGCCTTCGCCCGCGAGCACGGCCTGGCGATCATCTCCATCGAGGACCTGATCGCCTACCGCCGCCGCACCGAGCTGCACGTCGACCGGGCCGCGACCACCGCCCTGCCCACCGTGCACGGCGAGTTCACCGCGGTCGGCTACCGGGGCACCCTCGACGGCGTCGAGCACATCGCGCTGGTGGCCGGCGGCCTCGGCGAGGACGGCCGACTGCCGGACGGTGAGGACGTGCTGGTGCGGGTGCACTCCGAGTGCCTGACCGGCGACGTCCTCGGCTCGCTGCGCTGCGACTGCGGTCCGCAGCTGGAGGCCTCGCTCCGGCGGGTCGCCGAGTCCGGCCGCGGCGTGGTGCTCTACCTGCGCGGCCACGAGGGCCGGGGGATCGGCCTGGCCCACAAGCTGCGCGCGTACGAGCTGCAGGAGCAGGGGCGCGACACCGTCGACGCCAACCTGGACCTGGGGCTGCCCGCGGACGCCCGCGACTACAGCATCGCGGCGCAGATGCTGGTGGACCTCGGGGTCCGCTCGCTCACCCTGATGACCAACAACCCGCGGAAGCAGACCGCGCTCACCGACCACGGGCTCAAGGTCAAGGGGCGCGAGGCGGTCGAGATCGCGCCCGGTGAGCACAACCTTCGCTACCTGCGTACCAAGCGCGACCGGATGGGCCACGACCTGCCCGGGCTCGGCTCCTGAACCACTGAACCACCCACCGACCACAGGAAGTAGGAAGACATGAGCGGCCACGGAGCCCCCGAGCTGACCATCGACGGCGCCGCCGACCTCAAGGTCGCGGTCATCGCCGCCCAGTGGCACGACAAGGTGATGAACGGCCTGCTGGACGGCGCCCACCGGGCGCTCAAGGAGCTGGGCGTCGCCGAGCCGACCGTGCTGCGCGTCCCGGGCACCTTCGAGCTGCCGGTCGCGGCCAAGCGCCTCGCCGACCGCGGCTACGACGCCGTGATCGCCCTCGGCGTGGTGATCCGCGGCGGCACCCCGCACTTCGACTACGTCTGCCAGGCGGCCACCGTCGGCCTGACCCAGGTCAGCGTGGACACCGGCGTCCCGGTCGGCTTCGGCGTGCTGACCTGCGACAACGAGGAGCAGGCGCTGGACCGGGCCGGTCTGCCGGGCTCCGCCGAGGACAAGGGCCACGAGGCCGTCACCGCCGCCGTCGCCACCGCCGTCGCCCTGCGCGACGCCCGCTGACGGCAGGCCGTCCGGTCCCGGAGCGTGGACGTCCACAGGACTGTCCACGCTCCGGGACCGTTTACCGTCCGCCACCCCGCACGCCGTATGGTGAGTCCCATCATGGCTTCGAAGACATTCGAGGAGCTCTTCTCCGAGCTCCAGCAGAAGGCCGCCACCGGCGACCCCTCGTCCTCCCGTACCGCGCAGCTCGTCCAGCAGGGCGTCCATGCGATCGGCAAGAAGGTCGTCGAGGAGGCCGCCGAGGTCTGGATGGCCGCCGAGTTCCAGTCGGACGAGCAGACGGCGGAGGAGATCTCGCAACTCCTCTACCACCTTCAGGTGATGATGATCGCCCGTGGGCTGACGCTCGACGACGTGTACAAGTACCTCTGAACCGCTCCCGACAGCACCCCTCCACCGAACAGGTAAGGAACCGACTTCCCATGCTGCGCATCGCCGTCCCCAACAAGGGTTCGCTCTCGGGTCCCGCGGCGGAGATGCTCCATGAGGCCGGCTACCGCCAGCGGAAGGACCCGAAGGAGCTCGTCCTCGTCGACCCGGCCAACGAGGTCGAGTTCTTCTTCCTCCGCCCGCGCGACATCGCCGTGTACGTCGGCTCCGGCCGCCTCGACGTCGGCATCACCGGCCGCGACCTGCTGCTGGACTCGCACTCCAACGCGGAGGAGGTGCTCGCCCTCGGCTTCGCCGGGTCGACCTTCCGCTTCGCCCGCCCCGAGGGCGTGGACGTCAAGGACGTGCAGGGCCTGGAGGGGCTGCGGATCGCGACCTCCTACACCGGCCTGGTCGAGCAGCACCTGGCGGACCACGGCGTGACGGCGACGGTCACCAAGCTGGACGGCGCGGTCGAGACCGCCGTGCAGCTGGGCGTCGCCGACGTGATCGCCGACGTGGTGGAGACCGGGACCAGCCTGCGCAACGCCGGCCTGGAGGTCTTCGGCGAGCCGATCCTGATCTCGGACTCCGTGGTGATCCGCCCCAAGGGCGCGGGCGAGGATGCCCGGGTGGAGCAGTTCCTGCGCCGTCTCCAGGGCGTGCTGGTGGCCCGCCGCTACGTGCTGATGGACTACGACATCCGGGCCGAGAAGGTCGGCGCCGCCGTGGCGCTCACCCCCGGTCTGGAGTCGCCGACCGTCTCCCCGCTGCACACCGAGGGCTGGGTGGCCGTCCGGTCGATGGTGCTCCGCAAGGAGGCCCAGCAGATCATGGACGACCTGTGGGGCATCGGCGCCCGGGCGATCCTGGTCACCAACATCCACGCCTGCCGCCTCTGACCTGCTTGCACGCCAGAGAGTAAAGAACGGTTCAATAGGGGCGGGGACGCCGGTCGGCGTCCCCGCCCCTTCGCCGTCCCGGCGGTCCCCACCGTCCCGCCGCCATGACAGCCATGACTGCCACGACCGCCACGACCGCCACGATCCAGAGCCACCGGAGACCCCACGTGTCCACGCCGCCCGTCGAGTTCCCCGTCACCTGGGCGCCCCGGCGCACCCGCGCGGTGCTGCTGCCGGTCTGCGCCGTGCTCGTGGCCCTGTTCGTGGTGCTGGCCGTGCTGCTCCCGGCGAACTGGCAGCTCAACGACCGGATCATGATGGTCGCCAGCGGCGTGCTGTTCGCCGCCGTCGGCCTGATGCTGGCCCGCCCCCGGGTGAGCGCGGACGCCGAGGGCGTGACGGTGGTCAACTTCGTCCGCAGCCGTCGGCTGGCCTGGCCGGAGATCGTCCGGGTCAACTTCCGCCAGGGCGACCCGTGGGCCACCCTCGACCTCGCCGACGGCACCTCGCTGGCCGCGGTCGGCATCCAGTCCGGCGTCGGCAAGGACCGGGCGATCGCGGACGCCCGTGCGCTGCGCGACCTGGTCGAGCACCACGCCCGGGCCTGACCCCGCGACGCCCGCACCCCCGGGGTCCAGGCCCCCCGAACCCCGGCCCGGGGCCCCGGCGGGTCCGAACACGCTTCCTACCGTCGCGCCGATATGGTCTACGCTGGTAAAAGTGGGGCAAAACTTCATCCTGCCCCCGGCACGACCTGTACCGCACCGACCAGAGGAGTGACACTCCCCCTCGATGGACGATCCGTCCGGTAGTACCTGCGCCGCCTCGCTTCCGACCTCCGGAAGGCAGGCGGCACTGTGATCACCGCCTGGCTGCTGTTGCTCGCGGCCCTGCTCCTGATCCTCGCCAACGGCCTCTTCGTGGCCGCCGAGTTCGCCTTCGTGACCGCCGACCGCGGCGCGGTGGAACGTTCCGCCGAAGCCGGCGACGTCAAGTCCCGCCGGGTCTCCCGGGCCCTGCGGCACCTGTCCTTCGAACTCTCCGGCGCCCAGCTGGGCATCACCGTCACCTCGCTGGTGGTCGGCATGCTCGCCGAGCCGGCGCTGTCGACCCTGCTCTCGCCCGTGATGTCGGGCATCGGGGTGCCGGACTCGGCCGCCCGCGGTGTCGCCGTGGTGGTCGGCATGGTGCTGGCCACCGTCGTGCAGATGGTGATCGGCGAGCTGGTCCCCAAGAACTGGGCGATCTCCCGCCCGCTCCAGGTGGCCCGCGCGGTCGCCGCCCCGCACATGGCCTTCTCCTTCGCCTGCCGCCCGCTGATCAGCTTCCTGAACGGCGCCGCGGACCGCACCGTCCGGGCCTTCGGCATCGAGCCGCAGGAGGAGCTGGAGCACGCCCGCACCCCGGCCGAGCTGGTCTCGCTGGCCCGGCACTCGGCCAAGGCCGGCGCCATAGACGAGGAGTCGGCGACCCTGTTCGTCCGCACCCTCGGCCTCGGCGAGCTCACCGCCGAGTCCGTGATGACCCCGCGGATCGACGTCGCCGCCCTCCAGCGCGACGCCACCGCCTCCGACGTCATCAACCTGACCCGGGCCACCGGCCTGTCCCGCTTCCCCGTCTACACCGACACCGTGGACGAGATCACCGGCATCGTGACGCTCAAGGACGCCCTCGCCGTCCCGGCCGCCCGCCGCGGCCTGGTCCGGGTCGCCGAGCTGGCCTCGCCGCCGCTGCTGGTGCCCGAGACCCTGCCCGCCGAGCGGCTGCTGGACCAGCTGCGCCGCCTCCAGCCGATGGCCATCGTGGTCGACGAGTACGGCGGCACCGCCGGGGTCGTCACCGTCGAGGACATCGTCGAGGAGATCGTCGGCGAGGTGCAGGACGAGCACGACCCGGAGGACCACCCCGACCTGCTCCAGCTGCCGGCCGTCGACGGCCTGCCCGTCTGGGAGGCGGACGGCCGCGCCCGGCTCGACCAGCTGGAGGCGATCGGCCTGAACGCCCCGGACGGCCCGTACGAGACCCTGGCGGGCCTGGTCTCCGACCTGCTCGGCAAGCTCCCCGAGGTGGGTGAGCAGGCCGAACTGCCCGGCTGGCGGTTCACCGTGACCGGTGTCGACCGGCACCGCACCAGCCAGGTCCGGGTGGAGCGCACCAGCGCGCCCGGCCGGTTCGGCGAGAACGGGGAGGGCGTCCGATGACCGTGCTCCAACTCGCCGTCGCCGTCGTGCTCCTGCTCGGCAACGCGTTCTTCGTCGGCGCGGAGTTCGCCGTCGTCTCGGTGCGCCGCAGCCAGATCGAGCCGCTCGCCGAGGCCGGGCACAAGCGCGCCCGGACGGTGCTGCACGCGCTGTCGAACGTCTCCGCGATGCTGGCCGCCGCCCAACTCGGCATCACCGTCTGCTCGCTGGGCCTCGGTGCGCTCGCCGAACCGACCATCGCCTCCCTGCTGGAGGGCCCGTTCCACGCGATCGGCGTCCCGTCCGGCCTGATGCACCCGCTCTCGTACGGGATCTCGCTGGCCCTCGTGGTCTTCCTGCACATGGTGATCGGCGAGATGGTGCCGAAGAACATGGCGATGGCCGGCCCGGAGCGGGCCGCGCTGCTGCTCGGCCCGCCGCTGGACCGGCTGGCCCGCTGGCTCGCCCCGGTGATCCGGGCGCTCAACGCCTGCGCCAACGGCGTGCTGCGGCTGTTCCGGGTGGAGGCCAAGGACGAGGTCGAGTCGGTGTTCACCACCGAGCAGCTGATGTACCTGCTGGTCGACTCCCGGGACGCCGGCCTGCTCGACGAGGACCGCCAGGAACGCCTGGAGGACGCCCTGGAGCTGGGCCGCCGCCCGGTCACCGACGTCCTGCTGCGGCCCGAGCAGCTGGTCACCGTGGACCCGAAGGCGACCGCCGCCGAGGTCGAGGAGCTCGCCCTGCGCACCGGCTTCTCGCGCTTCCCGGTCACCGACGGGGACCCGGCCGGCCACGGCTACCTGGGCTACCTCCACCTCAAGGACATCCTCGACGTGGACGACCCGTCGGCGCCCGTCCCGGCCCGGCTGTGGCGGCCGATCACGGTGCTGCGCGGCAGCCTCCCGCTGGACGACGCCCTCGGCGCGATGCGCCGGGCCACCTGCCACCTGGCCGCCGTGCTGGACCAGGACGGCCGCACGGTCGGCGTGGTGATGCTGGAGGACGTCCTGGAGGAACTGGTCGGCGAGATGCACGACCCGGACCACCGGACGACCGCCTAGCCTCGGGAAGCACCCGAAGGCCCCCATCCGGCGACGCCTGTCCGCCGAGGGCGAATCTGCCCACAGCAGGCAACGGTTCCCCTGCCGGCCACCCTCGGAGGAGGGTGGTCGGCATGAGACTCCTGCTGCTGGGTGGAACGAAGTTCGTCGGACGGGCCGTCGCCGAGGAGGCGCTGGCCAGGGGCTGGGAGGTGACGGCCCTCAACCGCGGCACGCAGCCCGCGCCCGAGGGCGTCCGGGTGCTGCGGGGCGACCGCACCGCCGAGGACGGCCTCGCCGCGCTCGGCACGGGGGAGTGGGACGCGGTGGTGGACACCTGGTCCTGGGCCCCGGCGGCGGTGCGCGACAGCGCCCGGCGGCTGAACGGCCGGGTCGGCCACTACGCGTACGTCTCCAGCCGCTCGGTGTACGACCACCCGCTGCGCGCCGGGGCCGACGAGAGCGCACCGGTGGTCGACTCAGCCCCGGACCTCACCGGTGAGGTGGGCTACGCGGAGGCCAAGCGCGGCGCCGAACTGGCCCTGGAGGCGGAGTACGGCGGGCGCGCCCTGCTGGTCCGCGCCGGACTGATCCTCGGCCCGTACGAGGACATCGGCCGGCTGCCCTGGTGGCTGAACCGGATCGCCCGGGGCGGCCCGGTGCTCGCTCCCGGCCCGCGCGAGCTGCCGCTGCAGTACATCGACGGCCGCGACCTCGCCGCCTGGACCCTGGACGCGGTGGCGGCCCGGCTGGGCGGGCCGTACAACGTGGTCAGCCCGGCCGGCCACACCACCATGGGCGGGCTGCTGGAGGCCTGCGTCGGGGCCACCGGCTCGGACGCCGAGCTGCGCTGGACCGACCCGGAGCGGATCCTGGCGGCCGGTGTGCAGCCCTGGACGGAGCTGCCGGTCTGGCTGGCGCCCGGTGAGCTCTACGACTTCCTGCACGGCGCCTCGGTCGCCCGCGCCGTCGACGCCGGGCTGCGCTGCCGCCCGGTCGCCGAGACGGTCGAGGACACCTGGGCCTGGCTGCGGTCGATCGGCGGCGAGGCCCCGCAGCGCGCCGACCGGCCGAGGGTCGGCCTCGACCCGGAGCGCGAGGCGGAGCTGCTCAGGGGCTGAGGCCCGGTGGGGGAGCCGGTCGTCAGCCCCGGCCGTCGATCAGCTCCCCGTACGCCTGCACCAGGTCCGGCAGCCGCAGCGTCGCCAGGTCCTCCCGGCCCGGCGCCACGCGCAGCAGCGAGAGCCGCAGGTCCCGGTAGGCGCAGGACTTCTCGTACAGGGTGCGGATGAACCGGCCGTTGCCCAGCTCGTCGATCCAGCCCTCGCGCACCACGTGGGTGCAGATGCTGGCCAGCTCCTCGGCCGCGTCCTCGTCCCAGCCGTCGCCGTCCCGGCCGGCCAGCGCCGCGCCGATCGCGGTCAGTTCGTTCGGCCGGTAGCTGGGGAAGTCGACCCGGGTGGTGAAGCGGGAGTTGAGGCCGGGGTTGGTGGCGAGCAGCCGGTTCATCCCCTCCGGGTAGCCGGCCAGGATCACCACCAGCCGGTCCCGGTTGTCCTCGGCCCGCTTGAGCAGCACCTGGAGCGCCTCGTCGCCATAGGCGTCGCCCTTGGTGTAGCCGGAGTTGGAGAGGCTGTACGCCTCGTCGATGAACAGCACGCCGTCCAGCGCGGAGTCGATCAGCTCGTTCGCCTTGACGGCGGTCTGGCCGAGGAACTCGCCCACCAGGTCCGCGCGTTGGGCCTCCACCAGGTGGTCGCCGGAGAGCAGTCCGAGGGCGTGGAAGACCCGGCCGAGGATCCGTGCCACGGTGGTCTTGCCGGTGCCGGACGGGCCGGAGAAGACGAAGTGCCGCTTCGGCGGCTGGACCGGCAGCCCCTGCTCGGCCCGCAGCCTCGACATCCTCAACTGGGCCGAGAGCGCCCTGACTTGGCGCTTGACCGGCTCCAGGCCGACCATCAGCGAGAGTTCGGCCAGGGCCGCGTCCAACTCCCGTTCGTTGCCGGCGGTCCGGGGCGGCGGAGCGGCGGCGGTGCGGGGCTGGGCCTCGCCGCGCACCGGCAGCGGCGGTGCGGCGGGGCCGGCCGGGGCGCCCGAACCCGAGCGTTCGCCGGCCGCCTGGGGTGCGCCGCCCGCGGCGGCGGGGTCCGGTTCCGGCGCGGTGAGCGGGCCGTCCACGAGGGTCGCGTCCACCGCGGGCCCGCCGCCGACCGGGGCGCCGCCGACCGGGGCGGTGCCGGTGCCGAACTCGGCGTCGTAGAGCGGCCCTTCGGCGTAGCCGGGGTCCTCCTGGTAGCCCGTCCCACCGCCCGCCCCGGCTCCCTCCGGACCCACGCCGTCGAGGCCGCTCCCGTCCAGCCCGGCCCCGTCGAGCCCGCCCCCGTCGAGCCCGCCCCCGTCGAGCCCGCCCCCGTCGAGCCCGCCCCCGTCCGGGCCGAACCCGTCCAGCCCGCCGGAGCGCCCGTCCGCGAGCAGCCCGTCCGCGAGCGCGTCCTCGGCCGAGATGGCCGTCAGCCGGGCCGAGGTGTCCATGAACGCCGGGTCCGCCCGGTGCACCGCCCGGTAGAGCGGCAGCGCCGCGGCGCTGCGCCCGGCCCCCTCGTAGGCCCGGGCCAGCCAGTAGCGCAGCTCCTTGCGCTGCGGCTGCTCGGAGCGGCAGCGGGCCAGTGAGGCGGCCAGCGGGGCCTGCGCCTGGGCGCACATGTCCAGCCGCACCCGGGCCATGCCGGCGAAGAGCCCGGCCTCGATGCCCAGCAGCGGGTCGTCCAGCAGCCGGTCGGTGTCCCGGATCAACTGCTCCCAGTCCTTGAGCAGGTAGGACCGGCAGGCGTACAGGAACTGCGCGGACGGGTCCTCGCTGGGGGCCGGGCACTGCTCCAACGCCCGGTCCAGCTCGGCCAGGTGGCGGCCGTCCAGCCAGTGCGAGGCGTGCGCCAGCGCGAGGTCGCGGGCGTCCTCCAGCACCGGCTGCACCCACCACCCCAGCCAGTACCAGGAGCTGAGCGGGCGGCGGTGCAGCCGCCGCTGCTCGCCGAAGCGGTTCTGGTTGCGGTACATGGCGAGCAGGGCGGCCGAGGTGTCGCTGCGCAGCGCGTGCAGGCCGAGCCAGGCGTCGGCCATGCCGGGGTCCAGCCGGACGGCCGCCCGGAACTCCTCCTCGGCCCGGGCGTAGGCACCGGCGGTGTAGGCGTCCATGGCCCGCAGCCAGGCCCGGTCGGCGAGCCGGTCCGGGCCGCCCGCCGTGCTGTCGGAACTGTCGACCGTCGTCACTCACGCCCCCCGCGGTGTGGCCCGGGGCTCGGCCGGCGGATCGCCTGTACGCAGCCGGGCCGGTGGTCGTCGAGCCCCCGGGGCGCATATGCGCCTACCGGGAATCGTACCGGCGCGGGGCTGATCCGGAAGGGTGCCGCACAGAGTCAAATGCGATCGCGCACACGGTGGTTGGGCGGCCGGATGGCCGAAAAACCGCTGACCGGGGGGCTGGGGGAGGGGACCGGACGGCGCTCCCGGCTCACGGGGGAACAAGTCGGGAGCGCCGGGTCCGAAGCGGCCGGAACGGTGGGTTCCGGCGACTGAGGAGAACCTAAGTCCTGGTGATGTCGCAGGTCAAGGGCTTAGTTGAAGGTTCACCGACGGTGCTCGGCACGATCCGCCCGGTCACCCCGTCGACCCTGGTGGCGGCGTGCGGACGGCTCGGGTCGGCGGCGAAGTGCGCCGCCTCCGCGCGGGCCCAACCCGCCCAGAACGCGGCGAGTTCCGGCCCGTCCCGCTCCTCGCCGCGCCGACGGGCCGCAGCGGCCTCCAGCTCCATCCAGATCACCCGGGCCAGCCACGGCCGTACCTCGCGGCGCCCCGCGCCGACCCCCTCCACCAGCACCACCGGGGCGAGCGGCACCCGGGCGGTGCCGGCGAAACGGCGCAGCGTCCAGTCGTACACCCGGTGCTCGGCGTCGCGGCCGGCCGCCAGCGGCTCCAGCACCTGCTCGCGCAGCCGCCCGGTCCAGTCGAAGAGCTCGGTGTGGGTGGCCAGGTCGTCGAGGTGGACCACCGGTGCGCCGCCGAGCGCTGCCGCCAGCCGCCCGGCGAAGGTCGTCTTGCCGGAGCCCGCGTGCCCGTCCACCGCGACCAGCCGCACCGGCCCGCAGGAGGGCGGCAGCGCCCGCAGCTCCCGGACCAGCCCGGTCAGCGGGTCGGCGGGAGCGGGCGGACGGGAGGAGGGGGCGGTTCCGGATGCAGCCACAACGTCAACCCTACGGTGCCGTAGCCCACCACTGCGGACAGATCATCTGTGCAGGTCGTGACGGCAGCGCGGGTTTCGGGCATACTCGCCTTCGCCACGCCTGTGAACGGCCGTTCACCGCAACCCGGTGCCGGTCGGGCCGACCTGCCACACCCGCGCCGGACCACCCGCCACCCCGGGCCGGCGCCCGATCGAGGAGGCGACCCTCGCCATGACCCCGTCCCCCGTGAAAGCCGTGGAGCGCCAGCTGCCCAGCGAGGAGGCCCGCGAGCTGCTGAGCCTCACCCGGGACCTGGTCCAGCGCGAGCTCCAGCCGCGCGCGGCGGAGGACGAGGCCGCGGACCGCTTCCCCCGGGAGGTCTTCCGCACCCTCGGCGAGGCCGGCCTGCTCTCCCTCCCGTACGACGAGAAGTACGGCGGCGGCGAGCAGCCCTACGAGGTGTACCTCCAGGTCCTGGAGGAGCTCGCCGCGGGCTGGCTGGCGGTGGGCCTCGGCGTCAGCGTGCACACCCTGTCCTGCCACGCGCTGGCCACCTTCGGCAGCGACGAGCAGCGCGAGACGTGGCTGCCCGGCATGCTCTCCGGCGAACAGCTCGGCGCCTACTGCCTCTCCGAGCCGCAGTCCGGCTCCGACGCGGCGGCCCTGCGCACCCGCGCCGACCTCGACGGGGACGAGTACGTCGTCAACGGCACCAAGGCGTGGATCACCCACGGCGGCCAGGCCGACTTCTACAGTGCCCTGGTGCGCACCGGGGTGGACGGCCCCAAGGGCATCAGCTGCCTGCTCGTGCCCGGCGCCCAGCAGGGCCTGTCGGCCGCGCCGCCGGAGCACAAGATGGGCATGCGTTCCTCGCCGACCGCCCAGCTGCACTTCGACGGTGCCCGGGTGCCCCGCGAGCGGCTGGTCGGGGAGGAGGGCCAGGGCTTCCAGATCGCGCTCGCCGCGCTGGACTCCGGCCGCCTCGGCATCGCCGCCTGTGCCGTCGGCGTCGCCCAGGCCGCGCTCGACCTCGCCGTCGACTACGCCCGCACCCGGCGCCAGTTCGGCCGCCCGATCGCGGACTTCCAGGGCCTGTCCTTCATGCTCGCCGACATGGCCACCCAGATCGAGGCCGGGCGGTCGCTCTACCTCGCCGCCGCGCGGCTGCGGGACGCGGGCCGGCCGTTCTCCAAGGAGGCGGCGATGGCCAAGCTGTTCTGCACCGACGCCGCGATGCGGGTGACCACCGACGCCGTCCAGGTGCTCGGCGGCTACGGCTACACCCAGGACTTCCCGGCCGAGCGCTACATGCGCGAGGCCAAGGTGCTGCAGATCGTCGAGGGCACCAACCAGATCCAGCGCCTGGTGATCGGCCGCCACCTCACCAAGGGCTGAGCCGAGGCGGGCCCGGAGCCCGGCCCGGTGCCGAAGCCCGGCTCGGGGGCCGCGGCCTCCCCGATACGGCCCCCGGCCGTCACTCCAGGGTGCGGAGTGACGACCGGGGGCAATTCTCCGATCAGGCGTCAACTCGCCTGCTGCCGCAGCGAATCAGCGCCGCGCGAGCCGCCGGCGCTGCTCCGGGATGGTGGCGAGCGGGACGGCCGAGGCGACCGCCCGCCCGGCCTTGGCCGGGGCGGCGACACCGCCGCCCGCGCTGCGCACCGGGCGGTGCACCGGTGCGTGCGAGAACGGCTGGGTGCGCCAGTCGAGCCCGCTCGGCAGCTTGCACAGCGCCTCGAACCCGGTCGGTTCGGCGTCCTCCCGGGTCTCCGCCTCGGCCAGGTCGTCGGTCAGGGTGCCCGAGCCGGGGCAGATCGCGGGGGCGAAGGGGTTCCAGGCCGTCGGCAGCAGTGCGTGCTGCGGCAGTTGCTCCTCGTCCGCCACCAGGGCGATCGGGCGGCGGCACTCGGGGCAGTGGACCCGGAAGATGTCCCAGGTCTCGGCGTCGCCGGGGTCGGTGCCCGGCGCGTGGTCGACCGCGAGGTCGTCGCGGCCGGACAGATCGTCGGTCTCGTCGAGAGCCAGCACGCGCTGGTCGGTAGCAGGCATGGAGATCCCCCTAGGATCGGGCCCGGCGTGGTCGCTCTGGGGCCACAACCAGCACTTCCCTGCGACTCGGGCTCATAACCCTGCGGACTTGCGCACCGTGATGCACCGGGTGTGTCCTTGGCCACACCGCCCGCCACATTCACCAGGCACATGCCCGTGCGACACCTGCGGTCCGACCCCGTGCAACCACCGTGCGCCCCCCGTGCTCCCCGAGCGGGTAGGTTTGCGCACCGTGGAGGATCTCGACCAACGCATCGTCCAGCTGCTCCTAGAGGACGGCCGGATGAGCTACACGGACCTGGGCAAGGCCACCGGCCTGTCCACCTCGGCGGTGCACCAGCGGGTGCGCCGCCTCGAACAGCGCGGGGTGATCCGCGGCTACACCGCGATCGTCGACCCCGACGCCGTCGACCTGGCGCTGACCGCGTTCATCTCGGTCAAGCCCTTCGACCCCAGCGCCCCGGACGACACCCCGGAGAGACTGGCCGGCCTGCCCGAGATCGAGGCCTGCCACAGCGTCGCCGGCGACGAGAACTACATCCTCAAGGTCCGGGTCGGCGCCCCGGGCGACCTGGAGGACCTGCTGGCGCGGATCCGCAGCGCCGCCGGAGTGTCCACCCGCACCACGGTGGTGCTCTCCACCCCCTACGAGGCACGACCCCCGAAGATCTGAGCGCGAACCGGCGGGGTGCAGACTTGGGCGCATGACCGAACGCACCTCCCGGACCGTCCTGCTGCGCGGCGGCGCCGTCTACAGCCCCGCCGACCCCTTCGCCACCGCGATGCTCGTGGAGGGCGGGCACGTCGCCTGGGTCGGCAGCGACGGCGCCGCCGAGGCGTACGCCGCGACCGCCGACGAGATCGTCGAGCTGGACGGCGCCCTGGTCACCCCCGCCTTCGTCGACGCCCATGTGCACGCCACCTCCACCGGGCTGGCGCTCACCGGCCTCGACCTCACCGGCAGCCCCTCGCTGCCCGCCGCGCTGGCCGCCGTCACCGCCTTCGTCGAGGCGCAGCCGGAGACCGGCGGAGTGCTGATCGGCCACGGCTGGGACGAGACCGGCTGGCCCGAGGGCCGCCCGCCCACGCGCGCCGAACTCGACGCGGCCGCCCGCGGCGCGGCGCTCTACCTCTCCCGCACCGACGTCCACTCCGCGCTCGCCACCACCGCGCTGCGCACCCTCACCGAGGACCTCACCGAGCGCCCCGGCCACCACGCCGACGGCCCGCTCACCAAGGACGCCCACCACGCCGTCCGGCAGACCGCGCTGGCGCACCTCACCCCCGAGCAGCGCCGCCGCGCCCAGCGCGCCACCCTGGCCCGCGCCGCCGAACTCGGCATCGGCGCCCTGCACGAGTGCGCCGGCCCGGAGATCTCCTCCGAGGCCGACCTCGCCGCGCTGCTGGAGCTGGCCGCCGAGGGCGAGGGCCCCGAGGTCTTCGGCTACTGGGGCGAGCTGGGCGGCATCGAGACCGCCCGCCGGCTCGGCGCGGTGGGCGCCGGCGGCGACCTCTTCGTGGACGGCGCGCTCGGCTCGCACACCGCCTGCCTGCACGCCCGGTACGCCGACGCCGAGCACACCGGCACCGCCTACCTGACCGCCGAGCAGGTCGCCGACCACGTCGCCGCCTGCACCGGGGCCGGACTGCAGGCCGGTTTCCACGCGATCGGCGACGCGGCGCTCGCCGCCGTGATCGAGGGCGTGCGCACGGCCGGGGAGCGGGTCGGCGCCGACCGGGTCAAGGCGCTGCGCCACCGCGTCGAGCACGCCGAGGCCCTGGACGACAAGGCGATCGCGGCCTTCGGCGAACTCGGCCTCACGGCCTCCGTCCAGCCCGCCTTCGACGCCGCCTGGGGCGGCCCGGAGGGCATGTACGCGCAGCGCCTGGGCGCCGAGCGGGCGGCCGGCCTCAACCCGTACGCGGCCCTGCTGCGGGCCGGTGTCCCGCTGGCCTTCGGCTCGGACGCCCCGGTCACCCCGCTCGACCCCTGGGGCACCGTCCGCGCCGCGGCCTTCCACCGGACCCTGGAGCACCGGATCTCGGTCCGCGCCGCCTTCACCGCCCACACCCGCGGCGGCTGGCGCGCGATCGGCCGCGACCACGACGGCGTGCTGGTGCCCGGCGCGGTCGCCAACTACGCGCTCTGGGCCGCCGACGAGTTGGTCGTCCAGGCCCCGGACTCCCGGGTGGCGGGCTGGTCCACCGACCCGCGCTCCGGCACCCCCGGCCTGCCCGACCTCACCCCGGGCCACGAACTCCCGCTCTGCCTGCGCACGGTGGTCCGCGGCCGCACCGTGTACGAGCGGTAACACCGTGCACGAGCGGTAATTCGGGTGATCGGCGGGCGGTCGCCCTCGTAGGGTGCCGACCATGACCGAGATCGTCCCCGCCGACTTCACCGTCCCGCGCGAGCTGCTCGCCCCGGAGTTCCGCCTGGAACCCCTGGGCGAGCAGCACAACGCCTCCGACCACGCCGCCTGGACAGGCAGTACCGCACACATCCGTGCTACCCCCGGCTGGGCGGGCCGCGGCTGGCCGCCCGCCGACGGCATGCCCCTGGCGGACAACCTCGCGGACCTGCGCCGGCACGCCGCCGACTTCGAGGCCCGCCGGGGCTTCACCTACACCGTCCTGGAGCCGGACCGGGCCGAGGTGATCGGCTGCGTGTACATCTACCCGGACCGCGAGGACGCCTCCGTGGTCTCGGTCAGCTCCTGGGTCCGCGCCGACCGCGCCGAGCTGGACGCCCCGCTGTACCGCGCCGTCTCCGCCTGGCTCACCGACCACTGGCCGCTGGGGCGCTTCCACTACGCGGAGCGCTGACCCCACCACCCCCCCCCCCGAACCGGCCCAGCACCCTGACCTCACGCGCCCGCGACGTTCCGGGGTACCTTCTTCGCACAGCGTCCGAACAGCAAGCCCCAGGAAGATGGTGCGCCGGTGGCCATGCCCGTCACCCAGGAGCGGTCCGGGACCGCTCCCGAGCAGCCGGAACCGGCCCCGACCCCCGGCCGCCTCGCCCGCGCCCTCGCCAAGGTCCGGGCCGGCCTGCCGCGCACCGGCCTCGCCGCGCTGTCCGGCCTGCTGCTCGCGTTCGCCTTCCCGCCGTACGACCTCTGGCCGCTGTCGCTGCTGGGCGTCGCCGCGCTGTCGCTGCTCACCCGCGGCCGCACCTTCCGCCAGGGCGCCTGGACGGGCTTCGCCTTCGGCTTCCCGTTCTTCCTGATGCTGCTCAGCTGGCTGCGGGTGGTCGGCTGGGACGCGACCGTCGGCCTGTCGGTGATCGAGGCGCTGTTCCTGGCCCTGCTCGGCGGGGCGCTGGCGCTCACCTCCCGGCTGCCCGGCTGGGCGTTCTGGGCGGCCGCCCTGTGGGTCACCCAGGAGTGGGCGCGCGACCGGCTGCCGCTGGGCGGCTTCCCCTGGGGCCGACTGGCCTTCGCCAACACCGCGACGCCGTACACCCCGCTGGCCGCCCTCGGCGGCGCGCCGCTGGTGACCTTCGCCGTCGCCCTGTCCGGCACCCTGCTCGCCTGGGCCGCGCTGCGCCTGCGCGGGCCGGGCCGGGCCCCGAAGGCGGCCGCGCTGGCGGCGCTCGGCGCGGTGGCCGCGCTGCTGGCCGGCTACCTCGTCCCGGTGCCCACCGCCGCGGCCGACACCGTGAAGGTCGCCATCGTCCAGGGCAACGTGCCCAACCCGGGCATGGACTTCCTCGGCCGCCCGATGATGGTGCTCAACAACCACGCCTCGGCCACCGAGCGCCTGGCCGCCGACGTGCAGGCGGGCAAGGTCCCGCGCCCCGACGTGGTGATCTGGCCGGAGAACTCCTCCGACCTGGACCCGTTCAGCGACCCGCTGGCCCGCCAGCGCATCGACGAGGCGGTCAAGGCCGTCGGCGTGCCCACCCTGGTCGGCACCCTGGTGGACGGCCCGGACGCGCAGCACGTCCAGAACGAGGGCATCGTCTGGGACCCGGTCACCGGCCCCGGCGCCTCCTACACCAAGCAGCACCCCGTCCCGTTCGGCGAGTACGTGCCGTTCCGGGCCCAGCTGATGAAGGTGATCACCCGCCTCCAGCGGGTCGCCCGCGACTTCTACCCCGGCGACCACAACGGCGTGATGCAGCTCGGCCCGGCGCGGATCGGCGACGTGATCTGCTTCGAGGTGGCCTACGACGAGATCGTCCGGGACACGGTGGACAGCGGCGCCCGGGTCCTGGTCGTCCAGACCAACAACGCGACCTACGCCGAGACCGGCCAGCCCGAGCAGCAGCTGGCGATGAGCCGGCTGCGCGCGGTCGAGCACGGCCGGGCCGTGCTGATCGCCGCCACCAGCGGCATCAGCGCCGTGATCGCCCCGGACGGCACCGTCGAGCAGCGCACCCGGGAGCTGACCCCGGCCGAGCTGTCCGCCACCGTCCCGCTGCGCGACGGCACCACGGTCGCCGACGAGGTCGGCTCCGCCCCGGAGTGGACGCTGGCCGTCGGCGGCCTGCTGGCCTGCGCCGCCGCCCTGCTGGTCGGCCGCCGCCGGAAGGCCGTGGACGGAACGCTCCACGGAACACCGGCCGCCGCGGAATCGTTGGACCAGGTGGTGCCGTAGCCGGCCCGGACCTCCCGTGCGGCGCGCAGAGCACCGCTTGGAGTGGATCCGTACCGTGACCCAGCAAGCTACCCCCGCCCGTCCGGCCCCGCGTAGCAGGCTGCGCCGGGTGCTGCCGCTGCTGTTCACCGCCTGGCTGGTGCTGGAGATCTGGCTGCTGGTGCAGGTCGCCTCCTGGCTCGGCGGCCTCACCGTCCTGCTGCTGCTCATCGCCGGCGCGGTGATCGGCGGCTCGCTGATCAAGCGGGCCGGGCTCAAGGCCCTGTCGGCGGCGATCGAGCAGAGCAAGAACCCGCAGTCCGAGCAGCCGCAGACCGGCACCAGCATGACCGTGGGGGCCGGGCTGCTGCTGATCGTGCCGGGCTTCCTGTCCGACCTGGTCGCCCTGACCCTGCTGTTCCCGCCGACCCGGGCGCTGTGGCGGGTGGCGGGCCGCCGGATCGCGGACAAGGCGATGCGCAGCACCTCCGCCGTGGGCGCCGACGCGTTCGCGGACGCGATGCGGCTGCAGGAGCAGATGCGCATCCACCGCCCGGACGGCAAGGTCGTCCAGGGCGAGGTGGTCGACCCGGAGACCGGTCCGCGCGGACCGCAGGGCCCCGACACCACCTACCGCCCGCCGATCTCCGGCTGACACCCGCTGCTCCGGCACCCACTGCTCCGGACAACGCGAACTGCTCCGGACAACGCGAAAGGGACCCTGGTGACCAGGGTCCCTTTTCGCGTCCTCCCGCCTGCGGCGGGAGCGAGATGGGTCAGGCGCTCTTGCGGGTGTCACGCGGGTGCACCGCGAGGTTCATCCCGCCGGAGCGGAGCACGGCCAGCCGCTCGGCCAGCACCTCCTCCAGCTCCTCGCGCGTCCGGCGCTCCATCAGCATGTCCCAATGGGTGCGCGTGGGCTTGGTCTTCTTCTCCTCAGGCTCGTCACCGTCGAGGAGAACCGCCTCCTGGCCGCAGAAGCGGCATTCCCAGGCCTGAGGGATCTCCGCCTCGACCGAGAAAGGAACCTCGAATCGGTGTCCGTTCTGACATGCGTACTCGACGGTCTGGCGCGGAGCCAGATCGATACCACGGTCGGTCTCGTAGCTAGTGGCCCCGAGTCGCGTGCCGCGGAGAGCTCGCTCGCTCATGAATCGTGCCTCCCGGGCTTAATGGCCCACAGGACTAGTGGTCGCTGTTCTGGTCGCTGTTCTTCGTCGTTCGGTCAACGCTCGGCTTCCGACGAAGATTCCCGTCCCGGGACATGCGTCGTCTGTCGTGCCGCCCCTGTTTGTACCCACCGTCGCCCGATTTGTCACATCTGGCCGGTGATATCACCCCAGGTGTCACCAATTTCACATCTGGTGATCGTGCGGACTTTCTGTGACGAGCGTACCGGTCGGCGATTCCGCGGCGCCGGTCGCCCCCGCTTCCCGGGCGGTCAGGAGATCGGTCGGGAACGGATCATCGGCTCGGTCTTGCCGAGGTCGACCGGGCGGGCGGGCGCGGCGGCGTCCGGCGGGACCACCGGCGGGCGGTCCGGTCGGGGCGGCGCCGCGGAGGCGGGCTCGGTCCGGCTGTCGCGGTGCGGCAGCAGGGCGATCACCGCGTCGCGCAGTTGGGCCGGGGCCTCCTCGTCCAGCGGGTCGACGGTGGCGGGCACCTGGAGCCGGACCGGGGTGCCGTTGCCGATCCGGGCGTAGCCGCGGCCGACCGGGGCGTGGGCGGCGGGCACGATGTCCAGCGGCGCGCCGAGCGCGGCGTGGCCCTCCTCGGGCCCGGCCGGGCCGAGCAGCACCCTGGCCCGGGCGGTGGCCCGGACGGTCGGGGTGATCCGGTCCCGGGCCTCGACGTCGTCGGCGATCACCACGGTGACCCGGGCGGCGCGGCCGTGCCGCAGCGGCAGCTCCAGCAGCTCCTGCGGGTCGGGGCGGCCCTCGGCGTGGGCGAGCTCGCCCAGCTCGGTCGGGTGGTCCAGCAGCAGCCAGAGCGGCCGGGTGAGGTCCTCGGGCAGCGGGGTGCCGGTGTGCCGGGCGGTGTTCAGCGCGGTGAGCCGCCGCTCGGTCTCCTGGGCGGCCCACTCCAGGGCGGCCAGCGCGCCGTGCAGGCTGGTCTCCACGGTGTGCACGCCGGGCCGGTTGACCAGGCAGGCGTGCTCCCCAGTGCCGGCGCCGTCGATCACCACCAGGTCGCCGTACGGGAGCGCCTGGAGCGCGATCGAGCGGATCAGGCTGGAGGTGCCGTAGCCGGCGACGCCGAGGGCCAGCAGGTGCGGCTCGGAGGAGCGCGGGCCGGTGCGCCAGACCACCGGCGGCTGCTGGGCGGTGGCCCCGCCCTGGTGGACCGGGATGGTGCGGGCGGTGCCGTCCTCGTCGGTGAAGCCGAGCACGATCTCGCCCGGGGCGGCGACGAAGCGCTGGGCGGCGATGTCGGTGGGCAGTGGGGCCAGCGCGGTGATCCGCAGCCGGTTGGACTCCTCGTCCCAGTCGAAGCGGTACTCCCGGGCCCGCCCGGCCTTGCCCTGGACGACCTGCTCGATCCGGGCCCGGGCGGCGGGCTCGGTGTCGGTGAAGTAGGCGGGGTAGCTCAGCTCCAGCCGGGAGAGCCGGCCCTCGCCGTCGAACTCCCAGGAGCCGAAGGCGTTCTTGTAGCCGCCCTCGAAGTGGTACAGCGGATTGGCGTCCTCGGGGCCGCACAGGTACGGCGTGAGCGCCGAGTAGAGGGCGGCGAGCTTGACGTCGGCGACGTCGGGCGCGGGCGGGGCGGGCGCCGCCTTGGGGGCCCGGCCGGCCCAGGCGGCGCTGGCCATCAGGCCGACCAGGGCGAACAGCAGGCCGTGCGGCAGCAGGTAGATGCCGACCAGCATGGCGGCCGACAGGAACAGCGTCGGGCCGCGCCGCTCCTTCGGGGTGGCCTGCCAGCGGCCCTTGGCCCAGCCGGCGTGGTGGCGCAGCCCGCGGCCGATCACGGTGAGCGGGGCGAACATGTCGGTGGCGTGGTCCCCGGCGGTTCGGGCGAACTCGCGGCCCTTGCCGAGATGGCGGTGGAGCGGCATTCCGTGACTCCCCGGTCGAGTGGGACGGGTGGGGTGAGGGGGCACTGCTCGTGGTACGACGGGGCCCGGGGCGGTGGGATCCGCGCCCGGGCCGGTGGGGGAGAGGCGGCGCCTAGAACCGAAGGCCGCCGAGCAGGCTCGCCAGGCTGGCGCCGCCCGCGGTGATGCTGGGGGCGATCGAGGAACCGGCGACGTAGAAGCCGAAGAGGGCGCAGACGATGGCGTGCGAGACCTTTAGTCCGTCCCTGCGGAAGAACAGAAAGGCGATGGTGCCGAACAGGACGATGCCGGAAATCGAGAGGATCACTTCTGCTCCTCGGGGAGGGGGACGGGGGACAGTGTTACTTAAAGTGCCCTAATCGTGACAAAAAGTAATAGATGATGGAACGGCGCAAATGGGTGGTTCTGCCGTTCATTGCCGTCGGGTGAGCCGGGCGGCGGTGTGCGAACCGGCCGGGGTGGGGGCCTGGAGTCGTGCGGGATCCGGGTGGGACCGGTGCCGCGAGGCATTCCCGGGGGGTGGGTGGGAAGTTTCCGGGGGGTCCCGGAAGTTCGCTCGAATGGCCGCGCAACCCGTGCGGCCGGACGTCGTACCGCACGGCGTACCGCGCCCGGGGCCGGTGGGGCCGCCGTCCGGAATCCGGACGCCCGCTGGTCCGTCGGCGGCGCGGGCCGCTACGGTGCGGTACGCACGAGCCCTCGTCACCCCTCTGGAAAGGCAGTCCGCCATGACCGATGCCCCCGACGCCGAGGTGATCGCGCTCGCCGGGAAGCTCTTCGACGCCGCCCGGGCCGGCGACACCGCCACCCTGACCACCGCGCTCGACGCCGGGGTCTCCGCGGACCTCACCAACGGCAGCGGCGACACCCTGGTGATGCTGGCCGCCTACCACGGCCACGCGGCCACCGTGGAAACCCTGCTCCAGCGCGGCGCCGACCCGAACCGCGCCAACGACAAGGGCCAGACCCCGCTCGCCGGGGCCGTCTTCAAGGGCGGCTCGGACGTCGTCGACGCCCTGCTGGCCGGCGGCGCCGACCCGAGGGCGGGTGTCCCGTCCGCCGTCGACGCCGCCGCGATGTTCGGCAAGACCGAGCTGCTCGCCCGGTTCGAGTCTCAGTAAGGGCAGGTCGTAGGCTCTTCGACCATGGAGAGCACCGCCGCGCAGGCCGCCAGCACCGTCGAGTTCCGCATCACCGGGTACGCCCACCCCGACGCGCAGGCCCTGTCGGCGGAGGTGCAGCAGGAGTACGTCCGCCGCTACGGCGACCCGGACGAGACCGTGATGCACCCCGAGGACTTCGAGGCCCCGGCCGGCCTGTTCATGATCGCCTACCTGGACGGCCGGCCGGTCGCCTGCGGCGGCTGGCGGGCCAAGCAGGCCGGCCCGGACGGACTGCGCGACGGCGACGTCGAGCTCAAGCGGATGTTCGTGGTCCCCGCCGCCCGCGGCCGGGGCCTGGCCCGGGCGGTGCTGCACCGTCTGGAGGAGACCGCGGCCGAGGCCGGGCACACCCGCGTCATCCTGGAGACCGGCAGCGAGCAGCCCGAGGCCATCGCGCTGTACGGCTCCGAGGGCTACACGGCGATCCGCAAGTTCGGCATCTACAAGGACCACCCGCTGAGCATCTGCCTCGGCAAGGAACTCCCCGCGGCGGTCTGAGTGGCCGGCGCCCCGGGTAGACACCCGGGGTGGACCACCGAGCACCCGAGGCGGAGCGCCTCCCCGCCCTGGCCGCGCCCGGCGGGGAGCTGGACCGGCTGGTCCTGGCCGGCCTGCGCGCCGTCGGCGCGGGCGCGGTCTGGGCCGTCGGCGACGCCGGGGGCGCCCTCGGCGGCGGCAGTCACGGCACCCTCGGGCAGGGCCCGTACGCGCGGCTCGCGCCGGGGCCGGACACCCTGTACGACCTCGCCAGCCTCACCAAGGTGGTGGCGCTCTGGCCCGCCGCCGGAGTGCTGTGGCAGTCCGGCCGGCTGCCGCTGGACGAACCGCTCGGCCGCTGGTGGCCGCCCGCCGCCGGGCGGCCCGTCGGCGTCGTGACGGTCCGTCAACTCATGGCCCACACGGCGGGGTTGCTGCCGTACACCCGCTTCGAGCAGCTCTACGGGCGGGAGCCGGTGGCGATCCGGGCCGGAGTGCTGGCCGCCCCGCTGCACCGTGCGCCGGGAGCGGCCGTGGAGTACACCGACCGCGCCGCCGTGCTGCTCTGCTACCTGGTCGAGGACCTCGGCGGCGCGCCGCTGGACGTCCTCGCCGAGCGCTGGACCTGGCGGCCGCTCGGCATGACCGACACCCGGTACGGGCCGCTCGGCGCCGCGGACACCGCCCGGACCGCGCCCACCGAGTGGCACGAGCCGACCGGCGCCCACCTGCACGGCGTCGTCCACGACCCCTCCGCCCGGCTGCTCGGCGGCGTCTCCGGCAACGCCGGCGTCTTCTCCACCGCCCGCGACCTGGCCCGCTTCCTCACCGCCGTGCTCGCCCCGCCGCCCGAACTCCCGTGGGGCGCGCGGTGGATCACCGCATCGCTGCGCGAGCAGACCGGCGGCCTGGCCCCCGCGCGCGGCCTGTCCTGGCTGGTCGCCGCCGGCACCGACCCGGCCGAGGGCACCTTCGTCCACTACGGCTTCACCGGCACCGGCTGCTGGGTCTCCCGCCGCCAGGGCCGCTGGGCCCTGCTGCTCAGCAACAAGGTGCACCACGACCGGAACACCCAGCCGCTGACCGACCTGCGCAACGCCTTCCGGCGAGCCGTCTTCGGGTGATACCCGATCGGGTGGATTAGGTACGAACCGCCTTTGCCGGGGCGGCGGTTGCGGCAGAGTGACCGGGACGGGCAGCGGCCGGCGGAGGAGGCGCGATGACGGAGACCTGGGCACTCACGGAGGAACAGTGGCTCGCCCGGATACTGCGCGCCTACATCGGCTGCAGCGTGCTGCTCACCGGCGAGGACGGCAAGGTCCTGCTGCTGAAAACGAGTTACCGCGACCAGTGGCAGTTCCCCGGCGGCGGGATGGACCCGGGGGAGGGCCCCGCCGAGTGCGCCGCCCGCGAACTGCGGGAGGAGACCGGGCTGTCGGCGGGCGAGCTGCGGCTGCTGGTGGTGGAGTGGCGCGAGGCGATCCCCGACCAGGGCCGGCACGCCCACCCGGCCGTGCACTTCATGTTCGACGGCGGTGCGGTCGAGCGGGGCGCGGTGATCCGGCTGCAGGCGGAGGAGATCGCCGACCACGGCTACTTCACCCCCGCCCGGGCGGCCGCCCTGCTGCACCCCAGCGCGGCGCGCCGGCTCACCGGGGCCCTGGAGGCCCGGCGCACCGGCGCCGCCGTACTGCTGCACTCGGCGGGGTACGTGGGCTGACCGGGCCGGTCAGAGGAGGGTGCTCCAGTAGTACCAGAACCGGTTCAGGACCAGCAGCGCGATCACCGCCGCCCACAGCACCGGCAGCGCCCAGTGGTAGCGCGCCGCCTCCCGGACCACCGCCCGCGCCCTGGGCCCGACCGGGATCACACCGGTGCGCAGGTTGTGCAGCGTGACGTACCAGAACAGCACCACCACCGTCGCCCAGACCACCATGCAGTACGGGCACAGCGCGCCGATCTCGTACAGCGCCTGGTCGATCAGCCAGTGCACGAACACCACGCCCAGCGCCGTCCCGGCGTGCAGGCCCAGCCAGAACCAGCGCCGGTACGCGGCGCCCGCCAGCAGCCCGGCCCCGATCGCCGCCAGCGCGCCGAACGCGGCCAGGCCGAGCAGTGGGTTCGGGAAGCCGAAGACCTCCGCCTGCTCGGTGCGCATCACCGAGCCGCAGCTGATCACCGGATTGATGTTGCAGCTGGGGACGTACGACGGGTTCTCCAGGATGCGGAGCTTGTCGAAGGTCAGGACGGCCGAGGCGGCCAGCCCGACCAGTCCGCCGAGGAACAGCAGGAGGGCGAGGGCCCGGCTCGCGCCGATCGGGCCACGGCCGGCGGCGTCGGGGACGGACGGGGAGGGGTGCACGGTGGTCGGGGCGGTCATGACAGCACACTCCGGTGGCTGGCTGGGAGGAGCCGGCCCGGCCGGGAGTTCGGCCGGGCCGGTGGTGCCGTGCGGGGCGGTGTGGTGCGGGGTGGTGAGGGACGGGTGCGGTGCGGGGCGGCCTACTGGAGGCCGGCGGCCTGCTTCACCTGGGCGGTGAACTGCTCCGGCGTGGCGGTGGTGTTGCCCGCGAACAGGTTGATCGTCTTGCCGTCCACCTTGACCGTCGGGGTGCCGGTCACCTGGCTGTTGTTGAACGCGTCGGCCACCTTCGCCGCCCACGGCGCGTACGTCCGGTCGGTGACCGCCTTCACGAAGGCGTCCGTCTTGAGCCCGGGCACCTGGCCGGCCAGGTCCAGCAGGTGGTTGACGTCGCCGAAGTCGTCGCTGCGCTCGTCCGGCTGGTTGGCGTAGAGCACGTCGTGGAAGGCCTTGAACTTGTCCACGCCCTCGTTCAGCGCGGCGCCCGCGGCGGCCAGCGCGGTGCGCGAGCCCTTGCCGCCGAGGTTCTTGTCCAGGAAGGCGGCCAGGTGGAACTCCACCTTGATCTGGCCGTCCTGGGTGAGCTGCTTGACGGTCTGGCCGTTCGCCGCCTCGAAGTGCTTGCAGACCGGGCAGCGGAAGTCCTCGTAGACCTCCATGGTGTGCGGGGCGTCGGCCTTGCCGAGGGTGATCACCGTGCCGTCCGGGCCGGTGGCGTTCGCCGGCACGACCAGCGGGGCCGAGGAGGCGGCCGCGGCCGCCTTGTCGTCGTTCTTCGAACCGGTGTTGATCGCGAGCGCGACACCGCCGGCCAGCGCCAGCACGACGACGGCGGAGACCGACACGACGATCAGCTGACGGCGCTTGGCGGCCTGCTGCTCGCGGCGCTGCGCCTCCTGGATCCGCTCGCGGGCGCTGACGCGCTTCTTGTTCTTGTCCTGAGCCATGGGGAAGTCAACTCCTGTACGCGGCGCGCGGGCGCGCGCGGGTGGCCGCACTCGGGTGCGGCGGGGGCAAGTGACGCGGAGTCGAGCGCACTGCCCACGGGCGTACGGAACCGTGCACGCTCAGGTGACGGAAGGGGGTACGCGCTCAGCAGGCAGGCGCGAGAACCGGCGGACCACGCCGGGGAGCCGGGCTCAGCACCACGTCCTCGCGGCGCGGCCGCTCGTGGTCGGACACCGGCAGCGGCACCCGCAGCACCGGGCGCACCGGGGCGGGGAGCAGCAGCAGGAGCAGCGCCCGCAGCGGGCGGGCCAGCGACTGGTGCAGCGCGCGCAGCGCCCGGGCCAGGCCGGACAGCGCGGCGTCGCCCAGCCGCAGCCAGGCCGAGGCGGCCAGCGCGATCGCCAGGTGCACCACCAGGAGCAGCAACTGGGTCGCCGCGGGCGCCAGTTCCCCGGTGTGCCCCAGCGGGCCGCCCAGCAGCGAGCCGTCCACCGAACCGCCGCCGCAGACCAGCAGGTTCACCCCGCGCGCGGACACGTGCTCGGAGAGCACCGGCCCACAGGCGGTCTGGCCCAAGTTGAAGGTGGTGTTCAGCAGCAGCTCGACCGGCACCATCACGGCGGTGATGTGCAGCAGCCGGCGTTCCCCGCCGGCCATCGCGGCCACCACCAGGAAGACGACGGCACTCGCCGTGGCCACCAGCGACAGCGACAGCGGGCGACCGGTGATGACCACCTGGCCCAACGCGGCCATCGGCACGGCGAGCGCGGTGAACACCGCGGCCCGCAGGGCCCTGGTCGCATGGGTGGAGGTCAGCACGCTCCGGAGTATGCCATGCCCCTCGTGCCGGGCACGAGGGCGCGTAGGACCCTTGACAGCCCGGGCGGTGCCCGCTCGGGCCGTGACGGTGCCCGCTCGGGCCCTGCGGGGTCGACAGCCGCCGCCCGGTGCCTACCCTGGAAGGCATCACCGGTGACCCCGACGAGGGGGTGCGCGTCCATGGCGAGGCCCGAGACCACGGTCGGAGAGGTGCTGCTCGACCGCGTCGAGGCCCAGGCGGTGGTGCTCGCCGGACTGGACGACGCCGTCCGGGCGGACGAACCCGACGCCGTGCACCGGATGCGGGTCGCCTGCCGACGGCTGCGCAGCGCGCTGCGGACCTTCCGCCGGCTCCTCGACCCCGGCGCCACCGACACCCTGGTCGCCGACCTGCGCTGGCTGGGCGCCACCCTCGGGCGGGCCCGGGACAGCGAGGTGCTCGCCGAACGGCTGGCCGCCCGGGCCCGCGAACTGCCCGAGGCCTGCGGGCCGGAACGGGTCGCCGGGTCGCTGCGGGAATGGGGCGCGGCCGAGTACCGCCGGGCCCGGCCCGAGGTGGTCGCCGCCCTCGACAGCCCCCGCCGCCGGGCGCTGACCGAAGCCCTGACCAGCCTGCTCGCCGACCCGCCGCTGCGCCCGCGCGCGGCCCGGGCCGCCGGCCCCGAGCTCTCCCGGATCGCGGCCCGCGAACAGCGCCGCACCGCCGCCCGGGTGCACACCGCCCTCACGGCCGGCCCCGCGGAACGCGACGGCGCCCTGCACGAGGCCCGCAAGGCCGCCAAGCGGGCCCGCTACGCCGGGGAGACGGCGGCACCCGCGGTCGGCGCGGCGGCGGAGCGGTACGCGGAGCGGATGAAGGCCGTCCAGGAGGTGCTGGGCGAGCACCAGGACGCGGTGGTCGCCGCCGCCGCCCTGGCGTCCCGGCCCGCGGCGGCCGGCGAGCCCTTCGCCTGCGGGGTGCTCTACGCGGGCCAGCTGGCGGCGGCGGAGGCCGCCCGGGCCCGGCTGCCGCAGGTGTGGGCGGGGGCGGCGGGCCGGAGGCTGGCGCGGTTCGAGTAGGGCCCGGGAGGCCTGTGGCCCTAGCGGGTGTCGCCGCCGGGCAGGGTGAGCCAGCGGTCGTCCTCGAACTCGGCGGGGATGTCCTGCGCCCAGGGGTCGATGCCCCGGCGTTCGAGCTCGTCGAACCAGCGGTCCCGCTGGGACTCGGGGAGCCGTGTCGCGCACCACGGGCAGAAGTCGATGCCGATGCTCGCCCGGCCGCCGTCGTGGACGACGATCCCGTACTCCTGGTACTTGGCGATGAACAGCACCACCGCGTCGGGGCAGTCGTACGGGTTGTCGTGCTGGTGGCACTGCCGGTCCAGCTGCCTGGTCATGGACTCGCAGCAGTGCGCTGTCATCGCCTCGGGTACTCCGGGTCGTCAGGTGGGGGCACGTCGGGTTCGGGTGGAGGCTACGGCCGTTCGGGGGCGCGGCGGTACCGGTTTTCCCGTCCTGCCTGCGCTGTCCGTCCCGCGTGCCCTGCCCGCTGGGTCACGTTCCGCGCGCGGCGGCGAAGGCGCGGCGGGTGGGACTGTCCGGTGGGGCGAGGAAGGCGAAGACGTGGCGGCCCTCCTCGGGGAGCGGCAGCACGGTGTAGTCGAGGACGGCGGTGTCCAGCGCGGGGTGGCGGACGTGGAGGCGGCCGGGGCCGGGCGGGGCGGCCCGGTGGTGGTCCCAGAGCGCGGCGAACTCCGGGCTGGCCGTGGAGAGCCGGCCGACCAGGGCGAGCAGGGTCCGGTCGCGGGGGCGGTCGGCGTGCTGGGCGCGCAGGGAGGCGACCAGGTCGGCGCCGATCGAGCGGTCGGCGGCCGTGTTGCCCGGCGAGCGGTCCCGGTACGGGCAGCAGAAGACCTGCCAGAGCAGGTTGCGCTCGTGCGGTGGCCGCCGCTCCGGCCCGGCCAGCAGCAGGGCGGCGGGCCGGTTCCAGGCCAGCAGGTCGAAGGTCGGGCCGGTGACGAAGGCGGGGGCGGCGTCCAGGGTCTCCAGCAGGGCCAGGGTGGCCGCGGGGACGGCCGGGTCGGTGGAGGGGCCGGTGGAGGGGCCGGTGGCGGGCGGCGTCGTACGGTCGCGCCGTACGGCCAGCCGGTGCAGGTAGGCGCGCTCCGGGCCGCTCAGGTGCAGGGCCTCGGCGAGACCGTCCAGGACCGGGCCGGTGGGCACCCGTTGGCGGCCCTGTTCCAGCCGGGCGTAGTAGTCGGCCGAGATCCCGGCGCGGGCGGCGACCTCCTCGCGGCGCAGCCCGGGGGTGCGGCGGCGGCCGGCCGCGGGCAGGCCCGCTTCGGCGGGCGCGAGTCGGGCACGGCGGGCGCGCAGGAACGCGCCCAGCGGGGTCTCGGGCATGCGCGCCAGGCTGCCACAGCCAGGCCGGCCCTACCAGGACCGGGCTGTCCCTGGCTGGGCGGTCCCTGGCTGGGCGGTCCGGGGTACGACCGGCCGCTGGTGGGCCGGCGGGGGTGGCGGCAGGCTCGCCGCATGGGACTTCTCGACGACAAGGTCACGATCGTCACCGGTGCCGGGCGGGGCATCGGCGCCACCTCCGCCCGGCTGTTCGCCCGGGAGGGCGCGCTGCTGGTGCTGGCCGCCCGCTCCGCGCCGGAGGTGGAGGCGCTGGCCGCCGAGCTGCGGGCCGCCGGCGGGGAGGCGGTGGCGGTGGCCGCCGACCTGACCACCGCCGAGGGCGCCCAGCGGACGGTGGACGCGGCGCTGACCGCCTTCGGCCGGCTGGACGCGGCCTTCGACAACGCGGGCAACGGCCTGCCGCCCGCTCCGCTCGCCGAACGCTCGGAGGCCGAGTGGGACGACACCCACGCGCTCAACCTGCGGGGCACCTGGCTCTGCCTGCGCGCCCAGCTGCGGGCGATGGCGGCAGCCGGCCGCGGCGGCGCGGTGGTGCTCAACTCCGGGGTGGGCGCGCTGGTCGGGGGCTTCGGCGACGGCGCCCAGCAGGCCGCCAAGCACGGACTGACCGGCCTGGTGAAGGCGGCCACCGCCGACTACGCGCGGTACGGCGTCCGGGTCAACGCCGTCGCGCCCGGGGTGGTCCGCACCCCCGGGACGGAGGAGTACTTCGCGGCGGGCCCGGAGTTCGCCGCCCTGGTCGCCCGCTCGACCCCGCTGGGCCGCCCGGGCCTGGACACCGAGGTGGCGGAGGCGGCGGCCTGGCTGCTCAGCGACCGGTCCTCGTACGTGGCGGGCGTGACCCTGCCGGTGGACGGCGGGATCACGGCCACCCGGCGGTTCGACTGAGCCGTGCCGTGCGGGGCCACGCGCCAGGGCGTGTCTGACAATTCCCGCCGGGCACGCGACGCCGGGGCACGCACCTCGCCGCGTTGTCGTCGGTCGCCGATGCTCCGCATGGACTCCCTCCTCCGCCTTGCGATGCACGCACCCCAACGCCGCGCGCTGATCCGACGCGAATTGTCAGACACGCCCTAATGGGGGCTGAGCCCCGCCGAGGCGGCCGCCTCGCGGAGCAGCTCGCGGAGCATCGCGGTGGTCAGCCGGCCGGTGTTCGTGTTGCGCGGGCTGACGTGGTAGCAGCCGTACAGCCGTAGGTCGGGGCCGCCGTCCCGGGCGGGGAGGGTGACCAGGGCGGCGTGGCCGAAGGCCGGGCGCGGTCGGGGCACGGTCCAGCCGGCGTCGGCGAGCACCGGCAGCACCGCCTGCCAGGCGAAGCCGCCGAGGGCGACGACCGTCCGCACGGTGGGGCGCAGCAGTTGCAGTTCGCGGGTGATCCAGGGGCGGCAGGTGTCGCGTTCGGCGGTGCTGGGCTTGTTGTCGGGCGGGGCGCAGCGCACCGGGTCGGTGATCCGGACGCCGTACAGCTCCAGGCCGTCGCCGTGCCGGACGGACTCCGCGCGGTTGGCGAGCCCGAGCTCGTGGAGGGCCGCGTAGAGGAGGTCGCCGGAGGGGTCGCCGGTGAAGATCCGGCCGGTGCGGTTGCCGCCGTGGGCGGCGGGGGCGAGACCGACCAGGACGAGCGGGGCGTCGGGCGGGCCGAAACCGGGGATCGGCCGGGCCCAGTAGTCCCAGTCCTGGTAGGCGCGGCGCTTGGTGCGGGCGGTCTCCTCGCGCCAGGCGACCAGCCGGGGGCAGGCCCGGCAGTCGGTGACGACCCGGTCGAGGACGGTGAGTCCGGTGGCGCGGGCGGCGGCCTCGGCCGGGTGGCGGGGGTCGCCGGGGTCATCGGCGGGGGCCGGCTGCATGGGCCCGATCCTAGGGCGTGCGGTCCGGGGAGGGTCCTGTGGTTCAGGACGTTCGATCCGGCCTTGTCCGCGCAGGCGTAGCGTTGAAGCAGTTGCTCCGGTGGCTCCCGGCCCGGTTCGGTCGGCGGTGGCCGGACGCGCCGGTGTGCGCGGAGGCCGCGAGGAGGCCGCGATGATCGTCGATGCGGTGCTGGGGGCGCTCGGGGGACTGGCCGGGCTGGGGGCGATCTGGGCGGGGCTGAGCATCCGGGTGGTCCAGCAGTTCCAGAAGGGCGTGGTGTTCCGCTTCGGCAAGGTGCGCGAGGAGATCCGCGAGCCGGGGCTGGTCGCGCTGATGCCGATCGCGGACCGGCTGCGCCGGGTGAACGTGCAGATCGTGACGATGCCGATTCCGGCGCAGGAGGGCATCACCCGGGACAACGTGACCGTGCGGGTGGACGCGGTGGTCTACTTCCGGGTCGAGGACCCGGTCAAGGCGACGGTCAACGTGCAGGACTACAACTTCGCGATCTCCCAGGTCGCGCAGACCTCGCTGCGGTCGATCATCGGCAAGAGCGAGCTGGACGACCTGCTGGCCAACCGCGAACCGATCAACCAGGGGCTGGAGTTGATGATCGACAGCCCGGCGCTGGGCTGGGGCATCCAGATCGACCGGGTGGAGATCAAGGACGTCGCCCTGCCGGAGTCGATGAAGCGCTCGATCGCGCGCCAGGCGGAGGCCGAGCGGGAGCGGCGGGCGCGGATCATCACGGCGGACGGCGAGTTCCAGGCCTCGGCCCGGTTGTCGGAGGCGGCGGCGGTGATGAGCGCGACCCCGGCGGCGCTCCAACTGCGGTTGCTGCAGACCGTGGTGGAGGTGGCGGCGGAGAAGAACTCGACGCTGGTGCTGCCGTTCCCGGTGGAGCTGCTGCGGTTCCTGGACAGCGCGACGGAGTCCCAGCAGCGGGACCTGCTGGCGGCCGCCGCGGTCGCCGCCGCCGCGAAGTCCGCGGAGCAGGCGGTGGAGCGCGGGGAGGTGCCGGAGGAGGAGCTCCCGCACGAGCGGCCCCGACACGAACTGCCGCCGTTGGAGAAGCTGTTGAACGCGTCGCCGCTGGACGGAGCGGAGCTGGACGGGCTGGGTTCGGACGGGGCGGACCCGGAGGCCCCCGGCCCGACGGAGCGCGCCGAGCCCGGGGCGGCGTCCTGAGCGCCACCGGGCCCGCCCGGGCCCGGTGGCGTGGGTCACCCGGTCGGACCAGGATGGACGAGGGGCTGGAAGCCAGGCCAGGAGGCGGACCATGACCATCGCCAGCGACATCATGCACCCGGGGGCGGAGTGCATCCGCGAGCACGAGACGCTCGCCGCCGCCGCCCGGATCATGCGGGAACGACACGTGGGCGCGCTGCCCATCTGCGGGGAGAACGACCGGCTGCTGGGCATCGTGACGGACCGCGACATCGTGCTGCGCTGCGTCGCGGAGGGGCGCGATCCGTCCGAGGTGACGGCGGGTGAACTGGCGCTCGGCCGGCCGATGACGGTGGAGGCGGACGAGGACTGCGAGCAGGTGCTGCGGGTGATGGAGCAGTACCAGGTGCGCCGCCTGCCGGTGATCAACCACCCGGAGCACAAGCTGGTCGGCATGATCAGCGAGGCCGACATCGCCCGCGGGCTGCCGCAGGCCCGGCTCGCGGAGTTCGTGTCGGCGGTCTGCGCCGAGGCGGCGCCGAAGAAGGAGGCGCTGCAGGGCTGACCCGGCCGGACCGGCCGCGGGCGCCGGGCGCCGTCGGCCCACCGCGCGGACCGGGCTCGCCCGGGCGGCGGGTTCCTCGGCGTGTTGTCAGCCGCTCGCCAGGGTGTCGAGGTGGCGGCGCAGCACCGCGCGCAGTGCGTCCGGGCCGACCAGGTCGGGGTGCTGGACGGCTTGCAGGGTGAGGCCGTCCAGCAGGGCGGAGAGCCGGCGGGTCTCGACGTCGAGGTCGAGGCCGGGGAGCAGCGCGCCGGAGCGCTCGGTCTCGACCAGGACGCGCCGCACCAGTTCGTCCAGACCGGCCTGCAACTCGGCGGCGCGGGGACGTAGTTCGGGCCGGGTGCGGGCGGCGGTGACGAACGAGAGCCAGAGTGCGGACTCCTCCCGGCGCCGGGCGTCCAGCGGGAGGGTCTCGGCGAGCAGTCGGGCGGTCTGCTCGCGCCGGTCGGTACCGGGGGTGGGCTCCGGGTCGAGCAGGGCGCGGGCGTGGGTGCGGACGCGGGCGTCGATCCGACGGGCCAGTTCCTGCATCGCGAAGAGCATCAGCTCGGAGCTGCCGGCGACGTAGTGGCGGACCGAGCCGACGGCGAGTCCGGCCTCCTCGGCGACGTTGCGCAGTGAGGCGTGCTCCAGGCCCTCCCGGGCGGCGACGCGCAGGACGGCGTCGGCGACGGCCTGGCGGCGTTCGACGGGGTCGACGATCTTCGGCATGTTGCCGTTATAGCACGGGCGAGCTACATTGCTGCCGGGGCTGATTTAGCACGGCTGAGCTATAAAATTCGGGGAGTGGGGCGGGATGGGCAGCTGGGTGCACGTGGCACTGATCGGGGTCGTGGTGGTCGTGGTGGTGGTCCGGCGGCTGCGCGGTGAACCGCTCAACGCGCGGGACCTCTTCGCGCCGCCGGTGGTGCTCACCGCCCTCGGGTTGTGGGCACTGTCGCAGCGGCACGGCCTCGGGGCGGGCGACTACGTCTGGATCGGCGCCGGTGCGGCGCTCGGTGTCGCCCTCGGCGCGCTGCGCGGCGCCACCATCCGGGTGTACGAGCGGGAGGGCGTGCTGTGGCAGCGCTACACCGGGCGGACCTTCCTGGTGGCCGTGGTCTCGCTCGCCGCGATGGCGGGCTTCGCGCTGCTCGCCGAGCGCGGCGGCCTGGCGGCGGACGCCCGTCCGGTCCAACTCTCCGTCGGCGTGGGCTTCCTGGGGGAGGCGCTGGTGGTCGGCTACCGCGGGCTCGCCTCCGGGGCCCCGTTCGCGCCCGAGAGGCGGGGCGCGAAGTCGCCGCTCGGGCCGGATCGATTCGGGCGGTAACTTTGGTTGTCGTCGACCCTGTTGGTAACTGTGGTTGTCGCCATGACTGCTGTGGAGATCACCACCGAGGAGCAGGCCGAGCTGGCCAAGGCCCTCCTCGACGCGCTCAATCCAGTCGCCGCCGCCGTGCGAGCCCGGGCGACCGGGCTGCCCGAGGAGCGGATGTGGCACGCCGATCCGGCCGAGATCGCCCTCTCCGTGCTGGCTGCCTGGAAGGTGGTGGACGGTGAGGTCAAGCGACTTGCCGCCGCCGCGGCCGCCACCGCCGGCTCCTACGGCGCCAGCTACGAGCAACTGGGCGCCGCCTGGGGCATCACCCGGCAGGGCGCCCGGAAGAAGTGGCCGGAAGTCGTCAGCCGTCCGGCGGCCCGGCCCGGCTCGCTCGAACTGTTCGGCGGAACATTCGAGTTGGCCGCGGACCGGGCCGCCGACGGCTGGCACTGGACGGCTGTCGGCGCCGACGGGGTGAGCGGCGAGGCGACCGCCGGCCACCCGACCCGGGAGGAGGCCGCCGCTCACGCCGGGGCCTTCCTCGCCGAGCACGCCTAGCTCACTCCGAAGACTGCTCCCGCAGCTCCCGGGCGATCAGCTCGGCCAGGTGCAGCGCCCTTCGCCCGTCGGCGAGTTGGGCGATCTGGGTGCGGCAGCTGAACCCGTCCGCGAGCACCACGGTGTCCGGCCCGGCGGCCCGGACCTCGGGCAGCAGGACGCGCTCGGCGATCGCCCGGGACACCTCGAAGTGCCCCCGTTCGAAGCCGAAGTTGCCCGCCAGCCCGCAGCAGCCGGAGTCCAGTACCCGGTTGTCCAGGCCCAGTCGGGCCTCGACCCGGCGGTCGGCGGCGCTGCCGAGCACCGCGTGCTGGTGGCAGTGGGTCTGGGTGACGGCCTCCAGCCGGACCGGGGGGAGCGGCGCCTCCGGGGCGTACTCGTCGATGAACTCGGCGAAGGTGCGCGTCCGTTGGGAGAGTGGGCGGCCTTCCGCGCCGAGGAGTCGGGGCAGGTCCTCGCGCAGGGTGGCGGTGCAGCTGGGGTCCAGGCCGACCACGGGGGTGTCGGCCGGGAGCCCGGTGGCCGCCAGGGCCGCCAGGCTGCGCCGCAACACCCGCCGGGCGGTGCCGAGTTGACCGGTGGAGTACCAGGTGAGGCCGCAGCACACCGGCCCGTCGGGCAGTCGGACGTCGAAGCCCAGGTGTTCCAGTACCTCGACGGCCGAGCGCAGGACGTCGGGCTGGAGGTGGTCGGAGAAGGTGTCCGGCCACAGCAGGACCGGTCGGGCGCCCGCCGGGGCAGGCCGGGTGGCGCGGTGGCGCCGGTACCAGCGGGTGAAGGTCTCGGGCGGGAGGACCGGCAGCACCCGGCGCCGGTCGATCCCGCCGAGCCGTTTGAGCAGGGCGCCGGCCCGGGAGCGGGCCAGCGTGTTGGCGGCCGCGGGCGCCGGTGCGACCATGCGCAGCCACAGTGGCAGCCAGCCCATCGAGTAGTGGGCGAGCGGGCGGGGCCGCCGCCGGTAGTGCTGGTACAGGAACTCGGTCTTGTAGGTCGCCATGTCGACGTGCACCGGGCAGTCGCTCGCGCAGCCCTTGCAGCTCAGGCAGAGGTCCAGGGCCTCCCGCACCTCCGCCGAGCGCCAGCCGTCCGGCACGGCCTCGCCGCGCAGCATCTCGGCCAGCAGCCGGGCCCGGCCCCGGGTGGAGTGCCGCTCCTCGCCGGTGGCCATGTAGCTCGGGCACATCACCCCGGTGGTCGGGTCCACGCACTTGGCGACACCCACGCAGCGGTGCACCGCCCTGGTGAGGCTGCCGTCGTCCTGCTCGTACGGCAGGGCCAGCGGCAGCGGGCGGCGCGGGGCGGTGACGAAGCGCAGGTCGGCGTCGAGCGGGCGGGGGTCGACCAGGGCGCCCGGGTTGAGCAGGTTCTCCGGGTCCCAGATCCGCTTGAACTCGCCGAACAGGGCGATGACTTCGGGCGGGTACATGCGCGGCAGCAGCTCGGACCGGGCCTGCCCGTCACCGTGCTCGCCGGAGAGCGAACCGCCGTACGAGACCGCCAGGTCGGCCGCCTGCTCCAGGAACTCCCGGAAGACCGGGGCCCCGTGCGGCCGGTCCAGCGGGAAGTCGATCCGCAGGTGCACGCAGCCGTCGCCGAAGTGCCCGTACGGCACGCCGTGCAGGCCGTGCCGGCGCAGCAGGGCGCGCAGGCCGCGCAGGTAGTCGCCGAGCCGCTCGGGCGGGACGGCGGAGTCCTCCCAGCCGGGCCAGGCCTGGCCGCCGCCGGGCAGGCGGGTGACGATCCCGGCGCCGGCCTCCCGGACGGCCCACAGCTGGCGCTGCTCGACCGGGTCGGTGACCAGGGCGACGGCGGCCGCGGGCTCCCGGCGCACCGCGTCGGCCAGTCGGCGGGCCGCCTGGTAGGCCGCCAGGGCGGTGGCGCCGCCGGTCTCCAGGAACAGCCAGCACCCGCCCGCGGGCAGCCGGTCCAGGGCGGGCGGGCGCGGGCCGGCGGCGAGCAGGGCGGCGATCAGGTCGGCGGCCATGCCCTCGGCGGTGAGCGGACCGTACGGCAGCAGCGCGGGGACGGCGTCGGCGGCGGCGCCCTCGTCGGGGTAGCCGGCCACCACGAGGGCGCGGGCCGGCGGGTCCTCGACCAGTCGGACGGTGGCGCCCAGCAGCAGCGCGCAGGTGCCCTCGGTGCCGGTCAGCGCCCGGGCCAGGTCGTGGCCGTGTTCGGGCAGCAGCGCGTCCAGCGGGTAGCCGGAGGTGCGGCGGGGCAGCTGCGGCATGCCCTGCCGGATGACGGCGAGGTTGCGGTCGGTGAACTCCTGGAGTTCGCGGTGCAGTCGGCCGGCCCGGCCGGGCCGGTGCGTCAGCGCCGCGCGCTCGGCGGCGGTGAGCCGCCCGCCGACGGTCAGTTCGGTGCCGTCGGCGAGCAGCAGTTCCAGCCGCTCCACGTTGTCGGCGGTGCGGCCCCAGGCGAGCGAGTGGGAGCCGCAGGAGTCGTTGCCGATCATGCCGCCGAGGGTGCAGCGGCTGTGCGTGGACGGGTCCGGGCCGAAGCGCAGCCCGTACGGCCGGGCGGCGCGCTGGAGGTCGTCCAGCACGGTGCCGGGCTGGACGCGGGCGGTGCGGGCCTCGGCGTCCACCTCCAGCACCGCGCCGAGGTGGCGGCGGAAGTCCAGGACCACCGCACCGGGGCCGATCGCCTGCCCGCCGACGCTCGTCCCGGCCCCGCGGGCCACCACCGGCACGCCGTACTCCCGGCACAGTGCCAGCGCGGTGCGCACGTCGTCCGGGTCCGCGGGTTTGACCACACCGAGCGGCAGCTGCCGGTAGTTGGAGGCGTCCTGGCTGTACACCGTGCGCTCGGCGGCGTCGAAACGGACCTCCCCGCGCAGTACGGCGGCCAGTTCACGGGCCAGTTCGGCCCCGGGGACGGTAGAGGGACGGCTCACCTTTGATCTCCCAGGTTGCTCCGGCCTTCGGGCCGGGGAGGAATGGGGGCTTGGCCCGGAGCCGCGAAGCGGCGGAGTGATCCTCGGGGGCGCCGACGTGGGCCGTTGTCAGTGCCTGTCGGTAGGTTGATCTGGTGCATCTTCGGTACTCGTATCGCATCTACCCGACGGCAGGTCAGCGTGCCTCGCTCGTCCGGACGTTCGGGTGTGCGCGGGTGGTGTACAACGACGCCCTCGCGGCGCGAAAGGGAGCCCGTAAGGGCGGCCTGCCCTACCCCAAGAGCACCGATTTGCAGAAGCAGGTGATCACGGCGGCGAAGAAGACCCCTGAGCGGGCGTGGCTGGCCTCGGTCGGGGTGGATCCGCTGATCCGGTCCCTGCGGGATCTGGACACCGCGTACCGGAACTTCTTCGACTCGGTATCCGGCAAGCGCGCCGGTCGGCCGGTCGGGCTTCCGCGGTTCAAGTCGCGCAAGGACAGCCGGCAGTCTCTGCGCTTTACCCTCAACGGGTTCCGCATCCGGGGCAATGGGAAGCTGAACCTGGCGAAGATCGGCGATGTACGGGTGAAGTGGTCGCGGGCACTGCCTGCCGACCCGTCGTCCGTGACGATCGTGCTGGATGCGGCCGGGCGGTATTGCGCCAGTTTCGTCGTGGACGTCGAACCCGAGCACCTGCCCGAGGTCGATGCCGAGGTCGGCATCGACCTCGGGCTGACCACCTACGCCGTCCTCTCCGACGGCAGCGTGATCGACAACCCCCGCTTCCTCCGCAAGGCGGAGAGGAAACTCAAGGCTGCGCAGCGGGAGCTGTCCCGCAAGGCCAAGGGATCGAAGAATCGGGCCAAGGCCCGCCGGAAGGTCGCCCGGGCGCACGCCGAGGTGGCCGACACCCGCAGGGACTGGCTGCACAAACAGACCACCACGTTGATCCGCGAAACCCAAGCGGTGTACCTGGAGGATCTGAACGTACGTGGCCTTGGCCGTGGCCGTCTGGCCAAGTCCGTCCACGACGCCGGATGGGCCACCTTCCGGCGCCTTCTTGAGGAGAAGGCCGCCCGGTACGGACGCCATGTCGGGATCGTGCACCGCGCGTTCCCGTCCTCCCAGCTCTGCTCGGACTGCGGACACCGCGACGGACCCAAGCCCCTGCACGTACGCGAGTGGGCCTGTCAGGTGTGCGGTGTTCTCCATGACCGTGACCTCAACGCTGCTCGCAACATCCTGGCCGCCGGGCAGGCGGACAGGCTAAACGCCGCTGGAGGACCGGTCAGACCTGGCGTGGCGATCCCACGCCAGGCACGGCCCGTTGAACGGGGAACCCACCTCGGTGACCTTCGGACCACGGGTGACCGTGCCGCAGGCGCGGGAGGAATCCCCGTCCTCTAGGGCGGGGAGGATGTCAACAGGGCCTCCCAGGAAGTGGACTCCGCCGATGATCGCAGCCGGGGCGCCGCACCGATGCGGGGCACGACCGGGCTACCGCCGACGGGGTGTCATGTGACGGGCTCGGCCGTCGTGATCAACGACTCCGCGGACCCGGCCAATCCCGACGCCTACCTCGCCCGGCTGCCGATCGGCGAGCGCCCGGCCGTCCCGACCGACGGCGCGCCGCTCCGGGACATCTTCCCGTACGAGGCGAGCTGACGGTCCGGGTGCTCCAGTCACCGGTCCTGCCCGAGCCGCCCCGCCACGGCGAGGACGGTCCGGAGAGCTGCGGGCAGTGCGCCCGCCCGGACTCCGACTTCCTCTGGACCGACGAGCACTGGCGGCTGAGCGGCGCCGACGCCCCCAGCGGCCTGCCCGCCACCGTGCTGCTCCAGCCGCGCGCCCACCACGACCTGCTGGACCTGCCGGCCGAGCTGTCCACCCGGCTCGGCCCGATGCTCCAGCGGGTGGAGCGGGCCGTGCTGTCGCTGGGCGGCATCGGCCGGGTCCACGTGAACCGCTGGGGCGACGGTGGCGCCCACCTGCACCTGTGGCTGATCGCCCGGCCGGAGGGCCTGACGCAGCTGCGCGGTTTCACCCTGCCGCTGTGGATGGACGTGCTGCCGCCGCTGCCCGCCGGGGTGTGGGCCGAGCGCGCCCGCCGGATCGCCGCCGCGATGGCGGCTGGGGGCGGCACCGCGCCCGCCCGCCGGGCTACTTGCGGCCGGTGAGGGTGCCGCGGGCGATGTGGGAGAGCTTGGCGACCTCGAAGGCCGGGTAGGCGCCGCCGGCCAGCAGGGAGAACTTGATGCCCTCGCGGCCGGCCGGCTTGCGGTGGCCGGGCGGCTGGAAGCGGTGGTGGTGCTCGGCGGCGCGGTGGAAGAACTGGGGGCGTTCGGCGCGGGTGACGCAGCCGGCGAGGTCGAAGACGAACAGGTAGTGCCGGATCATCCGGACGAACAGGGCGTCGCGGACGGCGTACAGGTGGGGCTGGTCCTCCAGCAGGGCGAAGCTGCGCTCGTACTGCTCGAAGAGGTTGAACACGCTGCTGCCCGGCCCGCCGGCCGGGTGGACGGTCTCCCGGCGGCGCAGCTGGACGCATTCGCGGGCCAGGACGGCGGCCGTGCGGGCGCCGAGCAGCGCCGCGTGCACCACCGGGATCTCCTCGTAGCGGCCGTCGGGGAAGGCGAGCCCGAGGTCCTCCCAGTGGCCGCGGCGGATCAGCCGGTCCCAGACCAGCGGGGGCGCGCCGAACAGTTCGGGCCGGTCGAAGGGGGCGAAGGGCTCGGGGCCGGCCTCGGCGAGCAGGGCCTCGGCGCCGCCCGGCCAGTCGCGGTCGTTGTGGCGGCGGGAGTGGCCGAACAGCAGGACGTCGACCGGGCCGGTCTGCCGGAGCCGGTCGGCGAGCGCCTGGAGGGCGTCCCGGGGGAGCAGGTGGTCGGCGTCGAGGAACAGCAGGTGCTCGCCGGTGGCCCGCGCCGCGCCCGCGTTCCGGCTCACCCCGACCCCGACGGCCGCGTTCAGGTGCAGCACCGACACCCGGGGGTCCCGGGCCGCGTAGGCGTCGGCGAGCCCGCCCGCGGTCTCGGGGGAGCGGTCGGCGACCACGATCACCTCGACGTCGGCCAGGGTCTGGGCGAGCAGCGAGTCCAGGCAGTCGGCGAGCTGTCCGTGCTGGTCGTAGGCGGTGAGCACGACGCTGATCAGGGGTGAGGGCATGACGCCGGAGCGTAAGAGGGCGCGCGAACCGTGGCAAAGGGCTGACGGTGCGTAATTACGAGCAATCAGTGGCAAATCGTACGAGCGTACGCCATATCTTCACGCCGCCTTCCGGACGCGTCCACGCCAGGTGGGACGCGCCGGGCCGGCCGCGCGCCGGGCCCGCGACGCGGGGTGCGTCGCGGGCCCGGGGCGGGTGCGCGGGAGGGCCGGAGCCGGGCGGCTCAGTACCAGTGGTGGCTCTGCCAGAACGCCCAGGCGCCGCACGGGCTGCCGTAGCGGGAGTTCATGTAGTCCAGGCCCCACTTGATCTGGGTGGCCGGGTTGGTCTTCCAGTCCGAGCCGGCCGAGGCCATCTTGGTGCCCGGCAGCGCCTGGACCAGGCCGTAGGCGCCGGAGGAGGCGTTGACGGCCATCGGGTTCCAGCTGCTCTCGCGGGCCACGATGTTGCTGAAGCACTGCAGCTGGCCGGCCGGCACGATCTGGGCGGCGATCTGCTGCGGGGTGCCGGTCGGGGCGGCGAGGCTCTGGCGCTGCTGCGAGCGGGAGGCGGCGGCGTCGGCCTGGGCCTTGGCGTCCGCCTGGGCCTTCGCGTCGGCCGCGGCCTGCGCCTGGGCGTCGGCCTGGGCCTTGGCGTCCGCATCGGCCTTCGCCTGGGCCTCCTGGGCCGCCTGGGCGTCCTGGGCGGCCTGCTGGGCAGCGGCAGTGGTGTCGGCCTGCGCCTGGTCGGCCACCGGCTTGCCGTCCACCGAGACGGCGGCCGCGGGGGCGGCGGCCTCGGCGGTGTTCCCGGCCTGCGGGATGGCGAGCGCGGCGGTGGCGGCGCTCGCGACCACGAGGGTGGCGACGCCGGTGATCAGGGAGTTGCGGCGGGCATGACTGAGCTGCATGGAGCGGGCGGTCCTTTTCCGTCGGGGGCCGTGCCGGGGCACTGGGCGCGGGGCATCGCACGGGCTCCGGGTGAGCGGGGCCCGCGCGGCCGTCCGGGACGGCCGTGGCGCCCCGGCCGAGAGCGGCGGGGCGGGCGGGCTGCGCACGGCGGACGGGGCCGGCCGGCGCTGCCTGGCGACGGGCCATTCTTGGCAGGGCCGGGGACGGGTGGCAAAAGGGTTCGCTACTACGACGAGTAGTGGCCGAGCGGGCGCTTGCGGCCCGGCGTGCCGGTGTGTTTGTGGTGCTTTGTCCGGTTTTGATGTTCGCGGGTCGAGGGTGGGGGCCGCCGACGGAAGGTGGGGCCGGAAGGCTCCATGGCCTGGGTTCTTCGGGGCGGGCCCGGTGTCCGGGCGGGCGGCCCGGGAGTGACGGTCGGTGTCGGGGGCGGCACGGGCGGAGTGCGACAACTATCCAGGACCGTAGATGCGAAACCCCCTGTGGGCGGGCTCACACGTCCGCGGCGCCGACATCGACGCAGCGTGACCGGCCGGTCGCCGGTCATCGGTCTACCGCCACCGGTCCGCAGTCCGCAGTCCGCCGCGCGGCGGGCCGTCCGGCCGACCGCCCTCGTCCGGGCATGGAACGGCACCGGGCCCGGGAGCCTCCGCAACGGCTCCCGGGCCCGGCGTTCCCGCGCGGGGGCGGACGGGTTCAGGACCCCGCCGCCACCGCCGCCCGCCGGCGCCGGCCCACCACGGCCGAGGCACCGAGCACGATCGCCGCGGCCACCAGCGACAGGTACATCTGCTTGCGTCCGTCGGGGTCGGTGAACATGTACACCACGACGAAGCCGATCATGCCGATGGCCACCCAGGTGAGATAGGGGTACAGCCACATCCGGACGGTGTGCCGCTCGGGCATCTCACGCTCGATGATCTTGCGCATCCGCAGCTGGGTCGCGCAGATCACCAGCCAGACGAAGAGCGCGATCGCACCGGAGGAGTTCAGCAGGAAGGCGAACACGGTGTTCGGCGAGGTGTAGTTGAAGAAGACCGCGATGAAGCCGAAGACCACCGAGGAGAGGATGGCCACCATCGGCACGCCGCGCGAGTTCACCGTCGCGAAGACCTTCGGGGCGTCGCCGCGCCGGCCGAGCGAGAAGGCCATCCGGGAGGCGGTGTACATCCCGGAGTTGAGGCAGGAGAGCACCGCCGTCAGCACGATCACGTCCATCACCTGGCCCGCGTGCGGGATGCCCACGTGGTCGAGCACCGCCACGTACGGGCTGTCCTTCACCGCGGCGGAGTCCCACGGCAGCAGGGTCACCACCAGCAGGATGGAGCCCAGGTAGAAGATCCCGATCCGCCAGATCACGCTGTTGGTGGCCTTGCTGACCGCCTTCTCCGGGTCCTCCGACTCGCCTGCCGCCAGGGTGACGATCTCGCTGCCCATGAAGGCGAAGACGACCGTGAGCATGCCGGTGAACACCGCGCCCACGCCGTGCGGCAGGAAGCCGCCGTGGCCGGTCAGGTTGCTGGCGCCGACCGCGTGGGTGTCCGGCAGCACGCCGAAGACGGCGAGGGTGCCGATCACCAGGAACGCGGCGATCGCCACCACCTTGATCCCGGCGAACCAGAACTCGAACTCGCCGTAGGAGGCGACCGAGAACAGGTTGGTGGAGGTCAGCACCGCCATCACGATCAGGGCCCAGCCCCACTGCGGCACGCCCGGCACCCAGTGGTTGAGGATCTTGGCGCCGGCCGTCGCCTCGACGGCGAGCACCACGACCCAGAAGAACCAGTACAGCCAGCCGATGGTGAAGCCGGCCCAGCGGCCCAGCGCGCGGTCCGCGTACGCCGAGAACGAGCCGCTCTGCGGGTCGGCCGCCGCCATCTCGCCGAGCATCCGCATCACCAGCACCACCAGCACGCCGGCCAGGGTGTAGGAGAGGAGGATGCCGGGACCGGTGGAGGCGATGCCCGCACCGGAGCCGACGAACAGGCCGGCGCCGATCACGCCGCCGATCGCGATCATCGACAGGTGCCGGTTCTTGAGCCCGGCCTTCAGGTGGCCGTCGCCGCCGTGTCCGACCGGGCCGAGCTGGTGGGGGACCTGGGTGGTGTCCGCGGCCTGCTTGGTGGTGTCCGCACTCATGGAGGGTGCCTTCTGCCTTTCCGGCGCGGCATGACCCTCGGCTCGTCGTGCCGGAGGGTGGGGGACAGACCCGCGCATTGCGGTGCAACCTAACTTCTACGCCCGGGTATCGGAACAGCTGAGAGATAACTGTTCGCTCACCGGACACAAAAGGCCAGGTCAGGGTGGGTGGAGAAGTGGCGGGAAAGGCTCAAATCTGACGCAGCGTCATGCTGGCGGGAACCCGCCAGGGCCCTGCCGGAGCAAGTGGCCGATCCGGCCGAACGCGCGCACAGTGGGAACCATGCAGACCACCTGGAAGGGGACGATCAGCTTCGGGCTGGTCAGCATCCCCGTCCACCTCTACTCCGCGACCCAGGAGCACGACGTCCCGCTGCACCAGGTGCACGCCAAGGACGGTGGCCGGGTGCGGATGAAGCGGTACTGCGAACGGGAGGAGAAGGAGGTCCCGTACGCGGAGATCGCCAAGGGCTACGAGTCGCCCGACGGCCGGACGGTCACGCTCAGCGACGACGACCTCGCCGACCTGCCGCTGCCCAGCAAGAAGATCATCGACGTGCTGGCCTTCGTGGACGCCACCGAGATCGACCCGCTGATGTTCTCCAAGGCCTACTACGTGGGCGTCGCCGACAAGGCCGCCGCCAAGCCGTACGCCCTGCTGCGCGACGCGCTGGTGGAATCGGGGCAGATCGCCGTCACCAAGATCGCGCTGCGCACCCGGGAGTCGCCCGCGGTGCTGCGGGTGCACGACGGGACGCTGGTGCTCCAGACCTGCATCTGGCCCGACGAGGTCCGCCCGGCGGCCGGGATCGCGCCCGAGGAGGACGTCGCGGTGCGGCCGCAGGAGCTCAAGATGGCGCGGTCGCTGATGGACACCCTCTCCGAGGACTTCGACCTCTCCCAGCTCCACGACGACTACCAGCAGGCGCTCCAGCAGGTGATCACCGCCCGGCTGGAGGGCGTCGAGCTCCCGCATGAGGAGGAGCCCGACGAGGCGCCGGACAACGTGATCGACCTGATGGAGGCGCTGCGCAGCAGCCTCCGGCAGGCCAAGGGCGGCCGGGCGCCGGCCACCCCGGCCGCAGCGGAGCCGGTCGACGAACAGCCGGCCGCCGAGGAGCCGGCGCCGCGCAAGCGCGCCGCCGCGAAGAAGGCCGCCACCGCGAACAAGGCCGCCACCGCGAAGAAGACCGCCGCCGCCGGAAAGGCCGCGGGCACCGGGAAGGCCGCCCCGGCGAAGAAGACCACCACCCGCAAGTCCACGGCTCCGCGCAAGGCCTCCTGACCGCGCGGGCCGCCCCCTCCCCCTCACCCAGCACCGGAGGCGATCCCGAATGGACCTGCTCAGCTACAAGGAACTCGAAACCGGGCCGGACGCCCCGAAGAACCCGAGCCTGGGCCACCGGGCCTGGCGCTGGCTGCTCAGCCTCAGCCCCACCGTGGTGACCTTCATGGTCGCGCTCTCGATCGGCCTGCTCATGGTCGAGGTCCAGACGGAGTGGGACCCGATGATCGGGCTGATGGCCTTCTTCTGGCTGCTGACCTTCATCGCGCTGGTCGGCATGGTCGCCCGCTGGGCGACGCCCGGCCGGGGCAGGCACCGGACGGTGGGCTGACCTGACCTGACCGGCCCGAACCCGGGTACCCGCAGCCGTACCGGAGGCGTCGCGGCTCCGGGAGCGATCAACCGATCCACACCGTGGTGACGTTGCAGAACTCCCGGATGCCGTGCCCGGACAGCTCCCGCCCGAAGCCGGAGCGCTTGACCCCGCCGAAGGGCAGCGCCGGGTGGGAGGCGGTCATGCCGTTGAAGAACACCCCGCCGGCCTGGATGTCGCGGACGAAGCGCTCCTGCTCGCCCTGGTCGGTGGTCCAGACGTTGGAACTGAGCCCGAACGGCGTGTCGTTGGCGAGGGTCACCGCCTCGTCCAGGTCGGCGACCCGGTAGACGGTGGCGACCGGGCCGAAGGTCTCCTCCAGGTGGATCCGCATCGCCGGGGTGATGCCGGTCAGCACGGTCGGCTCGTAGAACCAGCCGGTGTCCCAGCCCATCGGGCGGTTGCCGCCGCATTCGACCCGGGCACCGTGGGTGCGGGCGTCCTCGACCAGTTCCTCCAGGTCGTCCCGGCCCTGGCGGCTGGCCAGCGGGCCGACGTCGGTGGTCTCGTCCATCGGGTCGCCGATCCGCAGCGCGCGCATCGCCTCGGTGAAGGCGGCGGTGAAGCGGTCGTAGACGTCGGTGTGCACGATGAAGCGCTTGGCGGCGATGCAGGACTGGCCGTTGTTCTGCACCCGGGCCCGGACGGCGGTGGCGACCGCGGCGTCCAGGTCGGCGCTCGGCAGGACCACGAACGGGTCGCTGCCGCCCAGCTCCAGCACCGCCTTCTTCACCTCGTCCGCGGCGGCGGCCGCGACCGCCCGCCCGGCCGGCTCGCTGCCGGTGAGGGTGACGGCGGCGACCCGGCGGTCCCGGACCACCCCCTCGACCGCGCCCGAGCCGATCAGCAGGGTCTGGAAGCAGCCCTCGGGGAAGCCGGCCCGCCGGAACAGCTCCTCGATCGCCAGCGCGGTGCGCGGCACGTTGGAGGCGTGCTTGAGCAGGCCGACGTTGCCCGCCATCAGGGCCGGCGCGGCGAAGCGGATCACCTGCCAGAACGGGAAGTTCCACGGCATCACGGCGAGCACCGGGCCGAGCGGGCGGTAGCGGACGTACGCCCGGGAGGCGCCGCTGTCGGCCACGTCGGCCGGGTCCGGGTGCTCGTCGGCGAGCAGCGCCTCGGCGTGGTCGGCGTACCAGCGCATCGCCTTGGCGCACTTGGCGGCCTCGGCCCGGGCGGCGGCGAGCGGCTTGCCCATCTCCTCGGTCATGGTGCGGGCGAGCGCGTCCTGGTCCCGGTCCAGCAGGTCGGCCGCGCGGTGCATCAGTTCGGCGCGGGCGGCGAACGGGGTGCTGCGGTAGCCGTGGAAGGCGGCTTCGGCGCGGGCCAGCCGCCGCTCGATCCCGGCCGCGTCGAGCGCTTCGAAGGTCTGGACGATCTCGCCGGTCGCGGGGTTGACGCTGGCGATGGGCATGCGGGGCTCCCAGTGGGGGGTCGGGTCCGGTGCTCTGCCCTCACACCCTCCCCGACGCCCCGCCCCGGGGCGCGCCACCACCGCCCGGCGTGTCCCGCCGGGGGCCGGCGGGCGTCACTCCGGCAGCGACTCCACCCGGGCGGCCGCCTCCCGGGCCCGGGCGCCGGCCCTGGTCCGGGCCGCGGTCACCTGCCGGAGGGGGAAGCGGTTCAGGTACTCGGCCTCCAGCTGGCCGGTCCGCAGGGTGTGCCGTTTCAGCGCCTCCTCCGAGCCGTACAGGAAGGTCTCGTGGCGGGTGCGGTGCAGTTGCTCCAGCTCGTGCAGCAGGGTGTCGTTGCCCAGTGCGTGCGGGGAGATGCCCGCGGGCCGGATGTGCGGGTCGTCGGCGTGCTGCATCGCGGTGCCTCCTCGGCGGAAGTCCCCTCCTCCAGGGTGCCCGCCGACCGCCGCCGGTGCACCCGATCGTCCGGGGCGGTCCGGATGGACAAGGAGAATTGTAAAAGATCTGTCGTACGAGAGTTCTTGTGGATATCCTCCCGGCATGGACGAGACGACAGGCAGGACGACCGACGAACCGCGCGGCACCCGGGAGATCCAGGACTCCCGGGTGCTCGCCGCCCTCACCCACCCGTTGCGCTGGCGGCTGATCGACCTGCTCAAGGTCGACGGCCCGGCCACCGTCGGGAGACTGGCCGAGCGCACCGGGCAGGCGGTGGGCAACGTCAGCCACCACCTCAAGGTGCTGGCCGAGAGCGGACTGATCGAGGAGGCGGCCGAGCTCGCCCGGGACCGGCGGGAGCGCTGGTGGCGGCTGGCCGACCGCGAACTCAGCTGGACCAGGGCCGACTTCGACGGGGACCCGGCCGCCGAGGCGGTCGCCGACGCGGCCGGATCGATCCTGCTGGAACGCAAGGTCGAGCTGGTCCGCGAGTGGACCGCGCGGCGCGGCGGGTACGACCCCGACTGGCGGGACGGCTGCTCGGTGGCCACCGAGGCCTGGCTGCGGCTCACCCCCGAGGAGGCCCGGGAGCTGGCCGCCGACCTGCACGAGGTGATCCAGAAGTGGGCCCGGCGGCCGGTGCCCGAGGACGGGCGGGAGCGCGAGACCGTCCTGGCCTTCGCCCACAGCGTCCCGGCCAGGCCGTGACCGCCACCCTCGCCCCGCCCGCCGGGGGCCCCGAACTCCGTTCGCGCTGGGGCCTGTTCACCCAGCGGGACTTCCGGCTGCTGTGGGCCGGGCAGACCGTCAGCCGACTGGGCAGCAGCGTCACCACCGTCGCACTGCCGCTGGTCGCGGTGCTCACCCTGGGCGCCGGGCCGCTCGCCGCGGGCCTGCTGACCAGCGCGATCTGGCTGCCCTGGCTGCTGTTCGGCCTGCCGGCCGGGGTCTGGGTCGGCCGGGCGCCCCGGCGGACCGTGATGATCGCCTGCAACCTCGGCTCCGCCGGGCTCCTCGCCAGCGTGCCGGTGGCGGGGTGGTTCGGCGTCCTCACCCTGGCGCACCTGCTGGCCGTGGCCTTCCTCGGCGGCGTCTGCTCGGTGTTCTTCGACGCCGCCGACCAGGCGTACCTGCCCGAGCTGGTCGCCCCGGCGGACCTGATCGAGGGCAACGCCAAGCTCCAGGGCAGCGGCTCTGCGGCCGAGGTCGCGGGCCGCGGACTGGCCGGGCTGACCGTCCAACTCATCGGCGCCGCAGGCGGGTTGCTCATCGACGCGGTGAGCTTCCTGATCGCGGCCGGCACCCTGCTGCGGATCCGCGCCCGGCCGCAGCCGGTGCCGCCGGTGCCGGAAGGCCTGCGCGGACAGGTCCGCGAGGGGCTGTCCTTCCTGCTGCGCGACCCCTACCTGCGGGCCTTCCTCTGCTTCGGCGCGGCCGCCAACTTCGCCCTCATGGGCTACCAGGCGATCCTGGCGCTGTTCCTGGTCCGGGAGGCCGGCATCGCCCCCGGCTGGGTCGGCGTGCTCGCCTCCGCCGCCGCCCTCGGCGGGGTGCTCGGCGCGGCGGCGGTCCGCCCGCTGTGCGCCCGGCTGGGGACGGCCCGCGCGGTGCGGACCGTGCTGCTCGGCGCCGTCCCGCTCGGGCTGCTGATGCCGCTGGCCGGGCCGGGGGCGGGCACCGCCCTGTACGTGGTCGGCGCGCTCGGGGTGGTCGCGGCCGTGGTGTTCTGCAACGTCGTGCTCGGCAGCTTCCGGCAGTCCTACACCCCGCCCGGGCTGCTCACCCGGGTGGCGGCCGGATCGATGTTCGCCGTCCACGCCACCATCCCGCTCGGCGCCCTGACCGGCGGCGTCCTGGGCGACGCGATCGGCCTGCGACCCACCATGTGGGTGATGACCGGCCTGCTCGTGGTGGCCGGGACGCTGCCGCTGTTCTCGCCGCTGCGCACCCTCCGGGAGCTGCCCACGGCGCCCCCGAAGATCGGCGAGATCATAGGATGAATTCCGTACCTTCAGGCCCAATCCCCGACAGCTCGGACAGATCGCACATGCCGCTCCCCAAGGCCGAACTCCACCTGCACATCGAAGGCACCCTCGAACCCGAGCTCGCCTTCGCCCTCGCCGCCCGCAACTCCGTCGAACTGCCGTACGCCGACACGGAGGAACTGCGGAAGGCGTACTCGTTCAGCGACCTGCAGTCCTTCCTCGACCTCTACTACGCGCTGATGACCGTGCTGCGCACCGAGCAGGACTTCGCCGACCTCGCGGACGCCTACCTGGCCCGGGCCGCCGAACAGGGCGTGCGGCACGCGGAGATCTTCTTCGACCCCCAGGCGCACACCGCGCGCGGGGTGCCGCTCGGCGTGGTCGTGGACGGCCTGACCCGCGCGCTGTCGCGCAGCGAGCAGCGGTACGGCATCAGCACCCAGCTGATCATGTGCTTCCTGCGCGACGAGTCCGCCGACTCCGCCCTGGACACCTTCGAGGCCGCCCGCCCGTACTTCGACCGGATCGCCGGCATCGGCCTGGACTCGGCCGAGGTCGGCAACCCGCCCGCGAAGTTCCGCGAGGTTTACCGCCGGGCCGCCGAGGCCGGGCTGCGCCGGGTCGCCCACGCGGGCGAGGAGGGCCCGGCCTCGTACATCACCGAAGCGCTGGACGTGCTCGGCGTGGAACGGATCGACCACGGCCTGCGCTGCCTGGAGGACGGCGAACTCGTCGCCCGACTGGTCCGCGAGCAGATCCCGCTGACCCTCTGCCCGCTCTCCAACGTCCGGCTGCGCTGCATCGACACCCTCGCCGACCACCCGCTGCGGGAGATGCTGGACGCCGGCCTGCTGGTCACCGTCAACTCCGACGACCCGGCCTACTTCGGCGGCTACGTCGAGGACAACTTCCGCGCCGTCCGGCAGGCCCTGGCCCTCGACCAGGAGACCCTGCGCCGACTGGCCGCCAACTCCTTCCGGGCCTCCTTCATCGACGACCGCCGCCGCGCCGAACTCCTCGCCGAGGTCGAGCGGTTCACCTTCGACCCGATCGATGGCTGACCGCCCGCCGGCCCTGCGTCAGTCCAGCGGCGAGGGCCCGCTGCGGGCGTAGCGCAGCAGGGTCACGCCGTTGGTGAAGCGGTGGGTCTCGACCGGGGTGAGCGGGACGGGGCGGTCGGTCGGGCGGAACAGCAGGGTGCCGCGGCCGAGGACGACGGGGTGGACGAGGAGGCGGAACTCGTCGATCAGGTCCTGGGCCAGGAAGGAGGCGGCCAGGTCGGCGCCGCCGAGGGCGAGGTTCCCGCCGGGGCCGGCGGCGAGGGCGGCGACCGTGCCGGGGGTGACCTCGCGGACGACGGTGGTGTTCCAGTCGGCGTGGTCGAGGGTGCGGGAGAAGACGGTCTTCGGCTTGGTGCGCCAGATCTCCGCGAACTCCGCGACCGGGCCCGCGGCGGCCGGGTCCCGGTCGGCGGTGGGCCAGGAGGCGGCCATCAGTTCGTGGGTGCGCCGGCCGGAGAGGAAACCACCCATGCGGACGAGTTCGCGGTTCATGTGGGCGTGCACCTCGTCGTCGATGAGCTGCCAGCCGAGGTCGTGGTCCGGTCCCTCGAAGTAGCCGTCCACGGACACGGACATGAAGAGGACGATCCTGCGTCGCATGGCGGCCTCACCGGGGGAGGGCCCCCGCCGCCCGCTGCCCGCTCCCCGGGGTGGGAGCGGGCGGCGGGCGGCGGACGGGCGTCAGATCAGGGTGCTCCAGTAGTACCAGAACCGGTTGAGCACCAGCAGTGCGATCACCGCGTACCAGAGCACCGGGACGACCCAGTGGTAGCGCACGGCCTCCCGCACCACCGTCCGCGCCCTCGGCCCGACCGGGATCACGCCGGAGCGCAGGTTGTGCAGGGTGGTGTACCAGAACAGCGGGATCATCGCGGCCCAGACCACCATGCAGTACGGGCAGAGCGCGCTGATCCGGTACAGCGCCTGGTACATCAGCCAGGTCACGAAGCCGATCCCGAACACCGTCCCGGCCTGGAGGCCGAGCCAGAACCAGCGCCGGAACGACGCCCCGGCCAGCAGCCCGGCGCCGATCGCGATCACCACGCCGAACGCGACCAGGCCGATCAGCGAGTTGGGGAAGCCGAAGGCCTCCGCCTGGTCGCTGCGCATGACCGAGCCGCAGCTGATGATCGGGTTGATGTTGCAGCTGGGGACGTACGACGGGTCCTTGAGCAGCCGGATCTTGTCCAGGGTGAGGACGGCCGAGGCGAACAGGCCGACCGCGCCGCCGAGCAGGAGCAGCCAGGCGAAGGGGCGGCTCGCACCGAAGGTCCGCGTGGTGGCGGCGGCGGGTACGGCCTGGGCGGGCGGCGTCACCCGGTCACCTGCTTGACCAGGGCGGTGAACTGCTCGGGCGAGACGGCCTTGCCGTTGGTCAGGACGTCCAGCTTCTTGCCGTCGAGCTTGACGGTCGGGGTGCCGGTGACGTCGCTCTTGTTGAACTCCTCGTTCACCTTGGCCGCCCACGGCGCGTAGGTGCCGTCCTGGACGGCCTTCACGAAGGCGTCGGTCTTGAGGCCGGGCACCTGGCCGGCCAGGTCCAGGATGTGGTTGACGTCGCCGAAGTCGTCGCTGCGCTCGTCCGGCTGGTTGGCGTAGAGCACGTCGTGGAAGGCCTTGAACTTGTCCACGCCCTCGTTCAGGGCGGCGCCGGCGGCGGCCAGCGCGGTGCGCGAGCCCTTGCCGCCGAGGTTCTTGTCCAGGAACGTCGCGAGGTGGTACTCGATCTTGTAGGTGCCGTCGTCGGCGAGCTGCTGGACGGCCTTGCCGGTGGTCGTCTCCAGCTGCTCGCAGAACGGGCAGCGGAAGTCCTCGTAGACCTCCAGGGTGTGCGGGGCGTCGGCCTTGCCGTAGGTGATCACGGTGCCGTCGGTGCCGCTCGCGTTGGCGGGGACGACCAGCGGGCCGCCGGCCCCGGCGGTCGAGGAGGAGCCGGAGGAGCCGCCGACGGCGAAGGCGACGCCGGCCGCGAGGGCGAGCACGGCGACGGAGGCGCCGCCGACCACCACCCGGCGGCGGACCCGGTCGGCGCGCTGGGCCTGGGCGCGGGCCTCGCGCATGCGCTCGGTGGCGTTGGTCTTCCGGTCGGTCTTACGGGCGTTGCTCATGGGGTGTCGTCCTGTGCTCTCGGGTGCGCGGGCGCGTGGCGCTGGGCGCTGGGCGTGGCGGGGAGCGAGGACCGTCGAGGGGAAGCGCTCAGACGGTCAGGGCGAACACCGGGGGGCCGCGGCGGACGGCCGGGCGGACGACTGCGGCCTCGGCGGGGACCAGCACACGGCTGGCGCGGGGGAAGGGCGCCCGGAGCACCGGGCGGGCCGGGACGGGGGCGGTCAGCAGCCGCAGCCAGCGGGCGGCGGCCGGGAGGTGGCGGTGCAGGAACTCGCCCAGCGTCCGGAGGGCCCGGGTGAGGCCGCTCAGCGCGGCGTCCGCGCGGCGCAGCCAGAAGGCCCCGGCCAGGGCGATCACGGTGTGCAGGAGGAGCAGCACGAGGATGCCGGTCTGCTCGGACACGCCGTGGCCGAGCAGGAACCCGCCGAGCGAGCCGCCGCCGCAGAGCAGCGGGCGCAGGCCCTGCCCGGCGTCGGGCGGCAGGGACGGGCAGGAGCGCTGGGCCAGGTCGAACAGGGCGCTGACGCCGAGCTGGAGGGGGAGGAACGCCGCCGCGATCGCCGGGTAGCCGCGTTCGCGGCCGGCCAGGGCGAAGGCCAGGACGAAGACGGCGGCCGAGGCCAGGCCCATCGTCCCGACCGGCAGCGAGCGGCCGGTGACCAGCACCTGGCCGAGCCCGGCGAGCAGCACGACCAGCGCGGCGAAGACCGCCGCGCGGAGCGTCCTGGTGACCGGGCCGATGTCCATGGCATCCGAGTCTGCCACAGGTTGAAAGTGGAACGGTCTTGTCGGCGGCGGGCTGTGAAGAGCCTCACCGGCCTTGCTGAGCTGGGCTTATGTGGTTCTTACGGGGTGTGGGGGTTCCCGTGGGGGTGGCCGGCAGGGCTTGAGGCGGGGTGGCCGTTTGCGGTGGTCACCCGGGCTTCGAGGATGTCTCGGAAGTGTTCGAGGTCTTCGCGGACCGTGCGCTCGATCGCTCCGGCCTGGGCGAAGCCGCGAGGGCCGCCGAACTCGCGGTGGACCGCTTCCGGGTCGTACTCCAGCCGGATCTGGAGGCGGGTGTGCTCGGGGTCGAGGGGGAGCAGGGCGAAGGCGCCGCTCAGGTGGACGGAGTCCAGGGTGCGCCAGGCCATCACCCGGCCCCGGCCGCGGTCGGTGATCTCGGTGTCCACGGAGCGTTCGGCGCCGTGGATGCGGATCGCGAGGTGGGCGTGGTTGCGGCCGTGGGGGTGGGCGGTGCGGACGCCGTCGACGAACCGGGGGTACTCGTGGACCCGGTGGAGTTGCTCCCAGGTGGCCAGGGCGGGGGCGGTGATGTCGATCTGTTCCTCAAGGGTGGTCATGGGGTTTCCTCCGGAACCAGGGTGCGCTTGGTCGGGGGGTGGGGCAAAAGGGGGCCGCTGCGCGGGGCTGGGGTGTGGGGGTGGGCTTTCGGGAGGGTGGGTGGGTCCGGGGGCGGTTCCGGGGGTGGGTGCTCCGGCGGCGTCCCTCCGCCACTCCGACACGCGGGCCGGCCTGGCTGATGATGAGCCCGGCGACGACGACGGCGAGCACCCCGGAGGCGT
>NZ_JBHZCY010000004.1:0-1412 GCF_042786665.1 Kitasatospora sp. NPDC059146
GGCGAAGGCGGCGGCGACCACCGGCGCCACCAGGTCGACCTGCCACTGCCGGGCGCCGAGCCGGCGCAGCACGGCGGCCACGCCGTCGCCGCTCAGGTCGGCCGGCGGCTCCCAGGAGACCCGGCGCACCAGGTCCGGGGTGATCAGGTTCTCGGCGGGCAGGTGGTGGCGCTCGGCCAGCTCGCTGACGGCGGCGCGGGCGCCGGAGAGCCGGGCGGCCGCGACCGGGTCCTTCTCCGCCCAGGCCCGCGGCGGCGGCGGCCCGTCGTGCGGGGCGGCGGCCGGCGGCAGCTGGTTCTCCGGGACCTCCCGGCCGCGCTGCACGGCCGCCAGCCACTGGTCCAGCTGGCGCCGGTGCAGCCGCGGGCCGAAGCCCTGGACGGCCTGCAGCGCGGCGATGTTCAGCGGCATGGCCAGCGCGGCGTTGACGATCGCGGCGTCCGAGAGCACCCGGCCCGGGGAGACGTCGCGCTCCTGGGCCATCCGGTCGCGGGTCAGCCACAGCTCGCGCACCACGGCCAGCTGGCGGCGCCGGCGGACCTTGTGCAGCTGCGAGGTGCGCCGCCACGGGTCGGTGCGCGGGGCGGGGCGGGGCGCGGCCGCGATCGCGGCGAACTCCTCCAGGGCCCAGTCCAGCTTGCCCTGGGCGTCCAGCTCCTGTTCGAGTGCGTCGCGCAGCTCGACCAGCACCTCGACGTCCAGAGCGGCGTAGCGCAGCCACGGCTCGGGCAGCGGGCGGGTGGACCAGTCGACCGCCGAGTGCTCCTTGGCCAGGCTCAGCCCGAGCACGTTCTCGGTCATCGGCCCCAGGCCGACCCGGGCGAAGCCGGCGATCCGCCCGGCCAGCTCGGTGTCGAACAGCCGGGCCGGTCTCATGCCCACCTCGGCGAGGCAGGGGAGGTCCTGGGTGGCGGCGTGCACCACCCACTCGGCGTCCGCGATGGCGGCGCCCAGTCCGCTCAGGTCGGGGCAGGCGATCGGGTCGATCAGCGCGGAGCCGGCGCCCGCGCGGCGCAGCTGGATGAGGTACGCCCGTTGCCCGTAGCGGTAGCCGGAGGCGCGCTCGGCGTCGACGGCGACAGGTCCGGTGCCCGCGGCGAAGGCGGCGACGACGGCGGCCAGCGCCTGCTCGTCCGCCACGACGGGCGGGATCCCCTCCTTCGGTTCGAGGAGCGGGACCGGGGCTGCTTCTTCTGGGATGGCTGCTACGGCGTCGGTCACCTACCAAGGGTACGACGGTCACCGGAACTGGGAGTGTTGTCGGACTGGTCAGACTGCTGATCGCCCGCCCGCCGGGTCACCCACCGGGCCGCCCGACCGGCTGCCCGGGCGCCCGGCTGACGGACCGCCGGGCCCGGAGCCCCGGGTGCCGCCGGACGGGCGTGCGGCGGCCCAGGAGGAACGTTCCTCCT
>NZ_JBHZCY010000004.1:1446-4524 GCF_042786665.1 Kitasatospora sp. NPDC059146
GCCGCCCCCGCTCCACCCCCCCGCCGGGCCCCCCGACGGTTCGCGGAGCGGTTTCGGCCCCGGCCGGCTCAGTGGATGATGCCGGTGCGCAGCGCGACCGCGACCATCCCGGCGCGGTCGCCGGTGCCGAGCTTGCGGGCGATCCGGGCCAGGTGGCTCTTCACGGTGAGCGCGGACAGGCCCATCGCGACGCCGATCGCCTTGTTCGACTGGCCCTCGGCGACCAGCCGCAGCACCTCGACCTCGCGGCCGGACAGCTCGCGGTAGGCGGTCTGCTGCGGGCCCGGCGCTCCGGGGGCACCCGGTGCGCCCGGGGCACCGGCGGCACCCGGCATGCCCGGCATCCCGGGGCGGCGCATCCGGCCGGCCAGCCCGGCGGCGCCGAGCGGCAGGCCCGGGCGGCCGGGCATCGCGACGTTGGTGCGGGTGCCGGTGACCACGTAACCCTTGACGCCGCCCGCGAGCGCGCTGCGGACCGCGCCGATGTCGTCGGCGGCGGACAGGGCCAGGCCGTTGGGCCAGCCCGCGGCGCGGGTCTCGGCGAGGATGGTGAGTCCGGAGCCGTCCGGCAGGTGGACGTCGGCGACGCAGATGTCGCGCGGGGTGGAGACCCGGGGGCGGGCCTCGGCGATCGAGGACACCTCGATCACGTCGCGGACGCCGAGCGCCCAGAGGTGGCGGGTGACGGTGTTTCGGACGCGGGGATCGGCGATGACCACCATGGCGGTGGGCTTGGTCGGGCGGTAGGCGACCACGTTTGCGGGGTGCTCAAGAAGGACCGACACCAGGCCTCCTGCGGGGAGTGGCGGACGGAACCCCGAGGGGGCGGTCGGAGTGTTCCGCGTTCGGAAAGGGTCACAGTCTGCTTCGGCAGCTACCGTGCCCGGCTTTAGCGAAAGATCACGATCTAGTGAGTAACAATACGGACAAATCGCGCATATGACTGATGCGACATGCCTGGAATTCGTACAAAATCGATCAGATCCATGACAGATCGATCGACTTTGAGCAGGTAATTGACGCAGAGCAGGGCCGAAGCCACACTCCGTCAGTCCTGGGGGTGGCATCGGGGCGGACGGTGCCGTCCGGCCCGGACGCCACCCTTCAGTGCGACCGGGGGCGTCGCCGGGCGGGCATCGGGACCACTCCACCGAGTGACGTGACCTCGGCCGGCGGCGGGGACGGGTTGGCCGGCGGCAGTCCGGCGCTGATGCAGAGCAGGTCGCCCCAGGCCGCCAGGTGCCGCTCGAACCGGCCGTCGGCCGGCGTCCAGGAGGCCCGGATCTCGATCTCGGTCGCCGCGGGGCGGTCCGCCAGGCCGCCGAAGTACTGCGAGGCGCAGCGGGTCACCGTGCCGGACGGCTCCGCGTACCCGGCGCCGTGCGCCTGCAGCGCGTCCAGCAGCCAGGCCCAGCCGACCTCGGAGAGCAGCGGGTCGCCGGCCATCTCCGGCTCCAGCTCCGCCCGGGTCATCGTGACCACCCGGAACTCCCCGTTCCAGGCCTCCTGCCCGGCCGGGTCGTACAGCAGGACCAGCCGGCCGTCGGCCAGCTCCTCGTCGTCCACCTCCACGGTGGCGGTCAGCGCGAAGGCGTACGGGGCCAGCCGGCGCGGGGCCGGCGCGGGGGAGAGCTGGAGCTCCGGCCGCAGCCGGGCCCCGTCGAGGGCCTCCACGGCGGCCCGGAACTCGCTCGGCGCCCCCTCCCGACCCGTTCCGCCACCTGTTCCGCCACCTTGCGCGGGGTGCCCGCCGACCGCTGCCATGACCCGAAGACTAGGTCGAAGACCGGGGTTATCGCCGCAACTTCCGTCCGAGCGGCGTGCCGGAACGGCAAACCCGGCCAGATCTTGGAGGAACCGACGAGACCACCCGGGAAGGGTGCCCCCGGGCGCGTGCGAAGATTTGACCCGTGAGCGAGACTACGGCAGACCCGACGGCGGCCACCCCCGACGGCCGAAGCACCCCCGCGCGCCGCGGCGCCGCGCACGACTCCGCGTTCCTGCGCGCCTGCCGGCACGAGCCGGTGCCGCACACGCCGGTGTGGTTCATGCGCCAGGCGGGCCGCTCGCTGCCCGAATACCTGAAGGTCCGCGAGGGCATCCCCATGCTGGAGTCCTGCATGCGGCCCGAGCTGGTCAAGGAGATCACCCTCCAGCCGGTGCGCCGGCACAAGGTGGACGCGGCGATCTTCTTCAGCGACATCGTGGTGCCGCTCAAGGCCGTCGGCATCGACGTGGACATCAAGCCCGGCATCGGCCCGGTCATCGCCGACCCGATCCGCACCTTCGAGGACCTCAACCGGCTGCGCCCGCTGGAGCCCGACGACGTCCCCTACGTCACCGAGGCCGTCGGCCTGCTGGTCGACGAGCTCGGCGGGACCCCGCTGATCGGCTTCGCGGGCGCGCCGTACACGCTCGCCAGCTACCTGATCGAGGGCGGGCCCTCCAAGAACCACGAGAACACCAAGGCCATGATGTACGGGCAGCCCGAGCTCTGGGCCGCCCTGCTGGACCGCCTCGCCGACATCACCTCCGCCTTCCTCAAGGTGCAGATCGAGGCCGGCGCCTCCGCGGTCCAGCTGTTCGACTCCTGGGTCGGCGCGCTCGCCCCGGACGACTACCGCCGCTCGGTGATGCCCGCCAGCACCAAGGTCTTCGACGCCGTCGCCCACTACGGGGTGCCGCGGATCCACTTCGGCGTCGGCACCGGCGAGCTGCTCGGGCTGATGGGCCAGGCCGGCGCGGACATCGTCGGCGTCGACTGGCGGGTGCCGCTGAACGTCGCCGCCGAGCGGGTCGGCGCGGGCAAGGCCCTCCAGGGCAACCTCGACCCGGCGGTGCTGTACGCGCCCACCAAGGTCGTCGAGACCAAGGCCCGCGAGGTGCTGCACGCCGCCCAGGCGCTCGGCACCAGCGGCCACATCTTCAACCTCGGCCACGGCGTGATGCCGTCCATGGACCCGGACGCGCTCAGCCGCCTGGTCGCCTTCGTGCACGAGGCCAGCGCGCGCTGACGCCCCGCGGCGGCGGGGCCCCCCGCGGGGCGGGGCCCCCCCCCCCGCGGCAAAACCCCCACCC